>JALSPH010000109.1 GCA_026986055.1 Campylobacterales bacterium | reverse complement strand
AGAAGACCAGGGTCGGGACACAGGACCTGCAAGCTGCTCTTGGAGGAGCGGTGATTCAGCAGCGGGTTGCGGGCCGAGAGATCGAGCAGCTTGCGTTGCCAGCGCTCCAGCCGTCCCACCGGCGTTTCCGGCGCGGCCTCGTCTTCGACCCCTTCATCGAAGTCGGGTAGCGGAGGGGCTTCCTCCAGCGGCTGGTCGACACCTGTGCTCTCCGGTTTCTCACCGCGTCCGGTCGCGTCACCGCTCTTCAATCCCAGGGGAGGGATCTGCAATGCGCGCGCACGGCGGATGTCCACCGCCGCACTGAAGGTATCGTCCTTGTCCGGCTCAATGGCTTCGACAGCGGCCTTCACGGCCCGGCTGAAAGGCGGCGAGGGATGCTGAGTGATGTAGGTCGTCTCGATCAGGATCAGCTCGTCGAGCTGAATGCGTTTGCGCAGGGTTTCCGCCTCGTCGATGACGATGCTGGCCAGTTCCTCCGGCTGCAACCAGACGCCAACCATGGCATGGCCCTCGGGTAGTACGACGATGGGGTTAAGGCCGGCCTGTTCCAGGGCCGAGGCAAACAGCATGGTGGAGTCCAGACAGGTGGCAACCCGGTTCTCGATGACCTGGCCGGGCAGACGGATCTTCTGTCCGTCGCGCTCGAAGCTGGCCGGCGGCACCGCGTAGCTGATGTCCAAATTGGCGATCGCGCCGTAGATGGCCGCGGCGATCTCCCAGACCCGCCGGCGGCTTCTTGCCTGGTAGCCGTCGATCCCGTCCGGTTTGCCGGCCTTCCTGAGGATCAGGCTCGCATCGTGGAGGATGCGATCCACCGCCGGGTCGTTGGGCATCGAGAAAGCCGCCAGCAGCTCCGGCATATAGCCGGCCCCGCCCCACTCGTTGCGGGCCAGCAGTTCGACCGGCTTACTGAGTTGCGCGAGGACTTCCCCCTGCCGCTCGGCGGTGATGGTGAGGGTTCCCCGCACCGCATCGGCCAGGTTCAACAGAAAGTCGCCCCGCAACTGGATGTCCCGATCGCGGACCGGCACCCTGCCGCCGGGGCCAATCCGGTCCAACCGCCACGACTTGGACTCAAGGAACGCCGGATCGGCCTTCAGGGTAACGAGCACGTCCCCCAAAGGATTCTTCTGATCCCGGTTCTCAATGGCCAGATCGCGCAAGACCGCAAACGAACTCTGGTGACAGGTAAAGTTGATTTTATTCACGAACTCACAGTGAATTGTAAGGGATGAAGCAGCTTCACGATACATTGGCAAATACCCCGCTATACTTTTTATATTTCCAATGATACCACACAACTAAATCTAATAAAGAACATAAAAATACAAACTAAAATGCTCAATATTGAGGAATCAGTTTTCAATATGCTTGTGCTGAGCGCAATACCTGCAATTCTATAACTATGAGGCACCTTAAAAAAGATGAGGGAGACAGTTAAATTTTATCAGGAGAGTATCGAAAAGATACGCAACTCTTTGAGATTCGATTTCAGCGTTATAAATGAACTCTTTACCTTTGTTGGGAACAAATCGAACCGAGTATTATATGCGAGTGGCAATGGCGTATTATACCCGAACGGGCAAGCCTTTTTATTTTTACCGTTTGTGCAAATATCGTAACACCGACGAACTCTTTGAATTCGAACTCGATCTTCCCAAGGTTGAAAAGATCTATTGTGACGATGCTTTTAGTTACGATACCATGTATGCCGACAAAGCGATTCAGGGCAAAGGAGCGATGACCAATAAAATTGAAAACCTCAATTCACAATTGAGAGATAAAATATCTTATCTTGCGAGACGCTCCAAAGCCCATGCCAAATCCATCGAATGGCTCGATTACAGGGTTGCTATTTTTTTCAATGCCAAAAATCTTGGATTGTATGGCTAGTTCATCAGTGCCCGAATTTTAGCGAACTTCCTGGTTTCCCTTTCAAGGTTTTATTTTCCGCCGCACTTACCTGCAGCACATTTTCCTTCCATTTTACCCTTCATCTTCTCTTTCATGCCCTCACCGCATTTACCCTTCATTTTCTCTTTCATACCTTCTCCGCACTTGCCGGATGCGCACTTGCCGTCACCGCATTTGCCCTTCATTTCACCTTTGGCTTTACATTTGCAATCCGCCTTTTCACACTTCTCTCCAGGCATCTCTTCAGAGGCGGGATTACTCTTTTTCATCTCGCTCTTCATGCTTCCGCCGCATTTTCCGGGGGCACACTGCATAGCGTAAGCCGAACCTCCAAGCACCATCGCACCGACTACAACAGCCGCTATCTTGCTCTTTATACCTTTGATCATTCCCTATCCTTTATGTTTGAAATATTGAAGAGTTATTATACATTATTAATGTGTATAGATTGTGTAGTCAGTGTTAACAAAAGTGAAAGTACGTAGTTTTCCAACCACTCACTACTCACCTTCTCACCTTCTCACTAATCCCTCTTCCTCCCCGCTATCGCCTTTATCTCCCTCATCAACGCTATCTCCCTTTTTGCTACGAATGCAGAGAGAATCTCCTCTTTTCTGGGGTTTGCATGCAGATAGATATGGTACCTGCGCTGCGATCCGTCATGGGTAGAGACAAACTGCAAAGTCCCTCTCATGACAATATTCCTGACACCCCCATCCTCCTGAGGCACTGGAAGCGTAACTTCAACCTGTTCATAAAGGGGCAGTCCATAACCTGCATCCGTCTGCAGGCATACCCCTTTAGCTGAGATATCTATAACATCGACGTTGAACTGCCTTCCAAGAGCGGTAATTTTTGCTTTCAGCGGTCTGTTTAGAGCCACTCTGACCCTCTTTCTACGCTGAACGATACTCTCTATCCATGCAGGAGACTCCACCTCCATCACCGCGATCTTGCCGCGGTAGGCTACACGTTTTATCCTCATCTCTATAGCGAAAGGCTCCATTCTGCGATCGAAGCAGACGACTCTCCCCTCATATTCAGCCACTATGGCTCTTTCAAGGGGTACTTGAAGTACCAGCGAACCACTGCCGCTTCGGTCTGCAACTCCGTCATAAGCTATCGGAATACCTTTATATACGCTCATCAACCTGACTACTCTTCCGGCAGGAAGCCACTTTTCAACCTCTTCCTCTTTCAGTGGTGCAAATCTGTCGAAATTTCGCTCCGTATCCTCTTGAAGCAGAGTTTTAAGATACTCCAGTACGGCATCGAAATAGTCCGACAGCAGTGTAAGATATCTGAAAATCTCTCTATCGTCCGAGTAGTCGCTGACAAGACGCAAAAGCAAAGATGAGAGGAGCTTTTGAAGAAGAAGCAGAGGGGCGATACCCCTCTTTTTTACCTGCATAAACTCTTCGGCGACACTTTTGGATGCTGCAGTTTTGAAGTCGAAAAGTTCATCGTAAAAGTTGGACGCCCTCTCCTTCAAGATGTTCTCTCTTATATTGTGACTGCCCGTCTCCTTTTTTATCTCATCTATAAAGTGGGCTATGAAATCCTCTTTATATCTTTTGAAAAAGGGGTACAGAGGCATCAACTCTTTTCTATTTTCCTGCAACTTTTTGTATGTTTGGCTATCTTTTTTCAAAATCATTTCGGATTCACCGTCTCTATGCTGATTTTATCGAACCCTTTTGCTTTCAGAAGGTCTATAACGCTGACAAAGTTTTGAAACCTGCTTTTGGCATCGCTCTTTATCAAAATCGCATCCTTTTTAGGGTCGAGTTTCAAAAGAATGGTTTTAAGCTCTTTCAGGCTGCTCTTTTTATCTTGAAAATAGATCTCACCATCGCTCTTTATAACTATCGTTTTCATCTTTTTCACACTCGCCTTGGCTCCCGAGGCTTTGGGAAGGTCTACGGGAATCGTTCCCTTTGCGACGAAAGATGCGGTAGTAAGAACCACGACAAGGAGTACCAGCATGATATCTATAAAGGGAAGAACGTTTATCTGGTCGAACCTCCTGGCCTTCACTCCCGACTCTCCCTCTTTCTCTTCTGTAAAATCTCCCAGCGTGCCGTCAAAATCTCCGCACGTCTTAAAAGCAGGTTGTAGAGCCAGATGGTCGGAATAGCCACCAAAATCCCTCCGGCAGTCGTCTTCAGAGCCAGTGCCAGCCCCACCATGATCTCTTTTGTCTCCACAAGCCCGCTTTGGCCGATAGTAACAAACGTGACCATAATGCCTACGACCGTTCCGAGAAGCCCTACGAACGGTGCGTTGGAACCGATGGAAGCAAGCATGGTGAGGTTTTCGCCAAGAGCGATCTCCAGCTCCTCTTTCTCCTTGAAGCTTGCAAGGTCTATATGTTTGTAGAAGAAGTAGCGTTCAAGCACCAACCATAGCGCAACGAAACTCATAAACCCAAGAATCCCTATAAAGATATAATCCACACTATCTATAACCCAATCGTTCAATCTCTCTCTCCCACAGATGCGAAGTTCAGACGAAAAGTGGTCCCCTTTTCGACTTTCGACTCTATCTTTATCTCTATTCCATGCTCGTCGCAGAAAGTTTTTACGATATGCAGCCCTATACCGTACCCGGAAGCGCTCAAATCGCTCTGGTAATAACGGTCGAAGATATGAAACAGTGTCGTTTCATCCATTCCTACTCCGCTATCTTTTACGACAAGCCAACCATCTTCGAAAAAGATCTCCACCGATCCGCCGGGCCTGTTGTACTTAACCGCATTGCTCAGAAGGTTGTCTACAGCTTTTTGACACCCTCTTCTGTCCGCATTGACATAGAATTTCACAGGCTCATATTGTATCGAAATTCCCTTCGCCAACTCCTCCATCTTTTGAACACTCTTTTTTACCACGTCAGAAAGGTCAAACCGCTCCCTCTCAACGCTTCCAATCTCCTTTTTTATAAAATAGTCGAGATCTTCGTAGAGTTCGCTTAGATTCTCAGCCGCCTTCTGTACCCTCTCAAGCCTTCTGAGTCTCTTTTTCTCCTTCTCATCTCTTTTTAGCATCGAAACGTTGGCAAAGATCGTAGAGAGAGGGATATTCAGTTCGTGAAGAGTATCTTTCAATAATCTATCGAGCAGATCGTTGGTTACAAAAAGGGGCTCAAGTGCGATCTTCGAGAGGATATACCCAAAAAGAAGAGATAGAGGCAGAAGCATGATGACAACTATTAGAAAGTTTCTGTCGGAGTAGCCGAACTTTTCAAAAACACTCCACATCAGTACCGCCATTGCCGCAAAAGTGACGATATAGAAAATCACTACCTTTAAAATCTCCCTACGCTTCAAAACAGTAACCGATCCCTCTTATGTTTACTATCGCATCTTTTCCGAAAAGCTGTTTGAGCTTGTTGATATAGACTCTTAGAGCCCCCGTACCCGGATGCTCGTCTCCATATATCTCTTCAAGTATCTCTTCGGTGCTTACAACCTCTCCCCTGTTTCTCAAAAAGAGCCCAAGCAGCTCGGCAAGCTTTCTTGGAAGAGCCACAGGTTCCCCCTCTCTGTAGAGTACGAGTCTTTCCATATCGAAAAGATACTCTCCAACCTCAACTTTACTGTTGATTTTAAGACGCCTAAGCTGAGCTTCGACGCGAAGAGCCAGCTCATCCAGATCGACCGGCTTTTTCATGTAGTCGTCGGCACCGCTTCCAAACCCTTGCACAAGAGCCTCTTTGTCTCTGGCGGAGGTAATGTAGATAGCGGCAGTGTCGTCACCGCTCTCCCTTAACTGCTTGAGCAGTTCGAAGCCGTTCATGTCTGGCAGGTTTACATCCAGAAGGTAGAGGTCATACTTTTTGGTATATGTCATATCTATAGCCTCTTTCGCCTCAAGAAAGTGATCCACCTCGTACCCTTCACCCTCCAGAAAATCTACGAGAGTCTCCCCAAAAAGGGTATCATCCTCGAGCAGCAAAATTTTAGCCTGCACTCAAAACCCTCCACTCAAGACTCTGACCGGCGAACATAGGAACAACACACCCTTCATAGATTTCAGGCACAAGATATGGCGACTTTTCCAAAATCACCTCTTTTTTCGGCGGATTTACACCATATACTCTTTTTGCGTTGTCGCTGACAAAACTCTGCAGATTCTCCAGAGCTTCGTGCCTCTCGAAGAGTTGTGCGAGCGCCTGCAGCGCGATGGGTGCCGTAAATACTCCTGCTGCACACCCCGGAGCCTCTTTGGCCTCTCTCGGGTGGGGTGCAGAGTCGGAACCGAACATAACTTTGGGGTGAGCTTTTAGTGCAGCCTGCAAAAGTGCCGCTCTATCCTCCGGGCGCTTGGCGATGGGTTTGCAAAAAAGGTGCGGCTGCAACAATCCGCCCGCCACATCGTCAAGAGTTATGTAGAGGTGGTGTAGCGTTATCGTAGCGTAGAGGTTTTCGAACCTATCAAGCGCCTCGACCGCACTCTTTGTCGTGATATGCTCCATAACGATTTTAAGATCGGGAAAGTTTTTGGCAAGCTTTTCATATATGGGGATGAACTCTTTCTCTCTATCCATCACGAATCCTCCCGTCTCACCGTGCACACAAAGGGGTATTTGAAGCTCGCTCATAGCCTCCAGAACCCCTCCAAGTTCGATCAGCTCAAAACCCTCGACTCCCCCTTCGGAGTTGGTGGTGATGCCGGCAGGGTAGAGCTTTATGGCCAGAATATCGCTCTTTACGGATTCGAGGAATTCCGGAGTGTAGTCGGAGCGGAAAAAGAGGGTCATATATGGGGTGAAATCTCTCTTTTCGGCACTCTTTACAATTCTCTCTCTGTACGATACCAGAGCCTCTTTTGTCGTAACGGGCGGAACCAGGTTGGGCATAACGAGTGCACCGCTGAAAGTTTCGGCACTCAAAGGCGCCACAATTTCGAGCATACGCTCATCACGCAGGTGCAGATGCATATCGAGCGGTTCGTTCAAAGCTATCACCATCTTATCATCCTCAACTTTTTATTGTATTATACCGTTTACTTTTACCTTACCGAAGGCTTTGATATGTTGGAAGAGTTTGTAAACTGGATTGTCGAGTTGGTCGGGGCTATGGGCTATCTTGGAATCTTTATAATGATGTTTCTGGAGAGCTCATTCTTCCCTTTTCCGAGCGAAGTTGCGATGATCCCTGCAGGGTACCTTGCAAGCAAGGGGGAGATGAGTTTGATCGGAGCGTTTTTGGCAGGAGCGGGAGGCTCTCTTGCCGGAGCACTTTTCAACTACGTTTTGGGGCACAAGCTGGGCCGACCCTTCATAGTGAAGTATGGAAAGTATATTTTTTTGAAACCGCAGTCTATTGAAAAAGTTGAGTCCTTTTTCGAAAAGTACGGCCCGGCAAGTACCTTCTGGGGGCGGCTGCTTCCTGGCATAAGACAGTACATATCTCTTCCGGCCGGTATAGGCAAGATGCCTCTTGCAGCCTTCAGCATCTACACCTTTTTGGGAGCCGGCATATGGTGTGCCGTTCTCCTTGCGATGGGGTATATATTCGGTGAGCATGAAGAGCAGATAAAACCGGTGTTGCACTACCTTATAGGCGGTATCATCGTCATGGTCATAGGGGTCTTCTACTACTACAGAAGAAAAAACAAAAAAGCGGAAAAGAGGTTTATCGAAGAGCTTGACTCTTCAGACAAGCTAAAGAGGTAGAGCCAAATGAGAGGCTAAATAGCCTCCTCATCCTCTTCGCCCGTACGTATCCTGACGACCTTCTCTATATCCGTTACAAATATCTTACCGTCACCTATCTTGCCGGTTTTGGCGGCATTCATGATCTTCTCTATGATCGTCTCGACATCTTCCGCTTTGACGACAACTTCAATCTTTATCTTGGGTATGAAGTCTACGACATACTCCGCACCCCTGTAGAGCTCGGTATGTCCCGCCTGCCTTCCGTAACCTTTCACTTCGCTAACCGTCATACCCGTTACTCCAGCTTCCGCAAGAGCATCCTTGACCTCTTCTATTTTGAAGGGTTTTATAACTGCTTCAATCTTTTTCATGTTTCTCTCTTTACAGTTGGTTTATTTTAAAAAGCTCGCTTGAACTCAGGATAGGCCTCGACACCGCACTCGCTGACGTCGATTCCCTCCATCTGCTCATCGTCGCCTGCCCTGAAACGGACGACTTTGTCGATGATGAACATCGTAATGTATGATACCACAAATGCGAAGATTCCTACCACTACTACACCCTTTATCTGAGCAGCCAGAGAGACATCTTCGGCGAAAATCCCCACTGCAATCGTACCCCACACGCCGTTTACGAGGTGAACGGAGAGCGCTCCTACAGGATCGTCGAGCCTTAGCCTGTCGAACATAGGAACTGCAAAAACTACCAGAGCTCCGCCGATGGCGCCTATCAATATAGGTGTATAGATATCGAAAAGATCTGCTCCGGCAGTTATGGCAACCAATCCGCCGAGCGCACCGTTTAGTATCATCGTTATATCGAACTTTTTATACTGAATATAGACGATGAGTGCTGCGATTATAGCCCCCGCAAGCCCTGCAGTGTTCGTATTCATTATAGTAAGCGCAACAAGATCGGCACTCTCTTTGGAGGAGATGGAGCCGACCGAGCCTCCGTTGAAACCGAACCATCCTATCCACAAGATCATGGCACCTAGAGTTACTAGGGGAATATTGGAGGCCGGTATTACCTTTACCTTTCCATCTACATATCGCCCTTTTCTCGGCCCTATTATCAAAATAGCCGCAAGCAGTGCCCATGCACCTGTCGAGTGTATGACCGTCGAACCTGCAAGGTCGTGCATCGAGCTTATATCGAGAAAAGTACCCTCGAGCATATTGGCGCCCCATGTCCAGTTAACCACAAGCGGGTATATTACGGCAGCCATCAAAACGGTGAAGATCATAAGCGGGATTATGCGCGTTCTCTCGCTTACGCCGCCGCTCATTATGTTTACCGTTTTACCGACAAATGCCATCTGAAACAGAAAAGCGGCCCACTTGCTTACACTCTCGTTATCCCAACTGCCGAAAGCTAGCTGGTATCCGACAAGCAGAAATGCCATGGAGGCTATGGCGTATATCATCGTATTGACCGTCAAAACGGCTAGTCCTGACGATTCCCGCTTCCAGCATCGCAAAACCCGGAACCATAAATATGATCAGAGTCATCGCAAAGAGAAGAAAGAGGGTGTCCACTACATAGGAAAGTTCACCGGCGGGCATAGATACTCCTTTAACGTCGCTTGGGGTTGACAATGAGAATGCTCTGAAAAATTGGATAATTCACTCAAACAAGTGAAGTTTGCTGCTTCGCAAGCGCTAGAAAACTTCCTAAAAATAGCTAAGCAAGCGCTATTTTTTAGCGGAAGTTTTCTAGCTAAAACATTCAAGCTTTCGTTCATTATCAATTTTTCAGAGGACTCAATAGGAAATTATAAAAGGAGTTTTAAACATTTTAAATAGATAGATTGTTTAGTTTTTAGGCAGTTTTATGGTATTTTAATTTTCAGATAGAAATTTTATGCTCAATTTTTAGGCAACACCCGCCTGCAAGCCAAAGGCGGGAGTTTTGGAGAGAGTGGGTCAGAGAGCTTCTCTGTCGGTCTCTCCCGTTCTTATACGGACAACCTTCTCAATATCCGTTACAAATATCTTACCGTCTCCTATCTTACCAGTTCTGGCAGCTTCCGTTATCTTTTCGACTACACTCTCCACATCATCTTCCGAAACCACCACTTCCAGCTTCACTTTCGGAAGAAAATCGACTACATACTCGGCACCGCGATATAGCTCACTATGCCCCTGCTGTCTTCCATACCCTTTTACTTCCGTAACGGTCATGCCCGTTATACCGGCTTCTGCAAGTGCATCTTTAACATCTTCTAGTTTGAACGGTTTTATAACCGCTTCTATCTTTTTCATAATCAAACTCCTGATAGAGATTTTTCATCTTAAGGCGCCGGATGACTCCGGCACTCCGCTTTTGTTAAAGGTTGAGCGCGCGCTCTCCATGGGTAGACTCGTCAAGCCCTACGGTCTCCGTCTCTTCATCGACTCGTCCTCCGCCCGTAACGGCTGAAGCTATGAAGAAGACAATGGCAGTTACGATACCGCTATAGACTATCGTAAGGCCCACCGCCATAAGCTGGCTCACAAGCTGACTTCCAAGGCTGTAATCTTCCGGCATAGCGTAGTCGGCTATGAAGATAGCCGTAGCGATAGAGCCCCATATTCCGACAAGGCCGTGTACCCAGAAGGCATCCAAAGAGTCGTCCACTTTGAACATCTTTTTAATCTTGGAGACGGCGAGGAATCCGAGGAAACCGCCTACAAGACCTATTATGATCGCTCCGCCAACGCCCGCAGTTCCGGAAGCAGGAGTGATGGCGACAAGACCGGCGACCGCGCCTGAAGCGCCGCCTACGAGAGTCGGCTTTTTGAACACTATCCACTCGCCGAGGATCCAGCCGATGACTCCAAGAGAGGCAGCTACGTTCGTTACAAGAAATGCCGATGCCGCAGTACCGTCCGCAGCAACTTCGGAACCTGCGTTGAAACCGAACCATCCAAACCATAGAAGCATAGCCCCAAGAACTACGAGTATAGGAGAGAATGGCTTGATAGCAGCCTTCTCATAATCTTTTCTGCGTCCAAGTATCATAGCCACCACAAAACCTGCCACACCTGCGTTGATGTGCACGACGGTACCGCCGGCAAAATCTATCTCACCGAAGTTAAGAGTCTCGCCGCCGCCCCATGCCCAGTGGGTGATAGGCGCATATACCGCAACGATCCAAAGGGCCGAAAAGATAACGAAAGTCGAAAACTTCACTCTCTCTATCATCGAGCCGCTGGCGATTGCTACGGTAATGGCGGCAAAAGTCCCCTGGAAGGCTACGAAGAGCAGCTCAGGTATAGTACCGCTGAGAGCATCGGAGCCAATTCCTGAAAGAAGAATCTTACCGGTTCCGAAAAAGTCACCTTCACCGAACGCTATGGAGTAGCCTATGATGACCCACACAAGTGTTCCTACGGCGTAGGCCGCAAGACTCATCCCCATCGTGTTGAGTACGTTTTTGCTTCTTGTAAGACCGCCGTAAAAGAGCGCAAGCCCCGCAGGCGTCATTAGCATGACAAATGCCGTAGCGACGAGCATCCACGCCGTGTCTCCGCTGTTTAGCGTATCTTCTGCAAATGCCAGTGCCGGTAGCATCGGCAGTGCGAATAACCACTTCTTCATCAGATCTCCTTTGGAAAAATTGTGTCCAAAGTATACAAATTAAATCATCTTGAAGATAGAGCGATATTGATTAAAAAATAGGCACACGATAATAATTGAGTCATGAGTACCTCCGAAACATATCGATATGCTGCCACTCTATAATGATCTATTACCAATCGAGCCCTCTGGAAAAGTAGTTATAAAGAGTGGTAGCAGATGGAGAGTCAAACTTGCGATTTGAGACGAAAAAATCTCGGCTAAAAACCGCGCTTGCCCGTAAGGGTAGCGAAGCTGTTAGCGGTTTTTAGAGATTTTGCAGGCGTCCGCAGGCAAATCGCACTCGTTTGACGATCTTTCTGCTGCCACTTTAAAAGTGCGCAACTCTCTGTTTAACATAGCGATCTTCCATTAATTAAGCTACTTTTAGTTAGAATAAAGGGCACCTCTAAAAATAGGTAATGCTCACAATGGGCTTTGCAAATGTAAGATTTTGCAAGAGGCTTTCAAGTCCTAGCCGAAGCTAAGACGATGGAAGCATCTTGTGAAAGATTGCGTTTGCAAAGCCCACCCTGCGGGCATTCCCGACTTCCACCTATGCGTCGTTACGCTTTTTCGCCTTAGCTACGGCTAGGGCTGTAAAGCGTGCCTAGCCTAGACAAAAGTCGGAAATGTTGTGAGTATCACCTATTATTAGAGGTGCCCTAAAGATTAAATTTTTCAAAGCAAAAGGTTTTGAATGTCAGATCTGTTCAAAGAAAACGAAGATATTCAGGAGATCTCCATCGAAGATAGCATCAAAGGAAGCTATCTCGACTACTCGATGAGCGTTATTATCGGCCGGGCACTTCCGGATGCAAGAGACGGTCTGAAACCGGTTCATAGACGAATTCTCTATGCAATGCACGAACTTGGCGTAACTTCGCGTGCTGCTTATAAAAAGAGTGCCCGTATAGTCGGTGACGTCATAGGTAAGTACCACCCCCACGGAGATACGGCCGTTTACGACGCACTCGTGCGTATGGCCCAAGACTTTTCGATGCGCATACCGTTGGTTGACGGCCAGGGAAACTTCGGCTCCATAGATGGCGACAACCCGGCTGCAATGCGTTATACCGAAGCGCGTATGACCCGTCTTGCCGAAGAACTTCTCAGAGATATAGAGAAAGATACGGTAGATTTCATCCCCAACTACGACGACACGATGCAAGAGCCGGACGTTCTGCCAAGCCGCGTACCCAATCTGCTTCTGAACGGCTCGAACGGTATTGCCGTAGGTATGGCTACGAACATCCCTCCCCACAGGTTGGATGAGTTGATAGAGGCTCTCTTGGTGGTGATAGATAACCCGTCGGCCGAACTAGACGATCTTATGGAGCATATAAAGGGTCCAGATTTTCCTACGGGAGGCATAATCTTTGGAAGAAAAGGGATACTCGACGCTTACAAAACAGGTAGAGGGCGAATCAAGGTAAGAGCTAAAACGCATATAGAGAAGAAGGGGCACAGAGAGGTCATCGTCATAGATGAACTGCCCTACCAGGTAAACAAGAGCAAGCTC
>JALSPH010000108.1 GCA_026986055.1 Campylobacterales bacterium | reverse complement strand
AAACTTCGATACCCGCTTGGGAAGCGACAACGAAGAGACCAAAGAGGTGGCATTGAAGCCTAAAAAAGAGGTTGTGATTCCACCTTTAAGCGAGATTCCTATGCCTTCAAGAGAGGTCAGAGTTCCCGTCCCGCCCTTTTGGGGACGAAGAGTCATGAACAAAGAGAGCTTCGATCCTGCTATCGCATTTGATTGGCTAAACCACCGAATCCTATTCAAGCAGAGGTGGGGATACAGAAGCAAGGGAATGAGTAAGGAGGAGTATGAAAAGCAGCTTGATGAGGTTGTAAAGCCGGCATACGAGAGGCTCAAAGCGCAATTTCTCGACGAGGGCCTTTTCGAACCTACCGTAATATACGGCTACTACCCATGCAGAAGCGACGACAGAACGCTGCTGATATTCGACGAGAGCGAAGGGTGGCATAAAGATGAGGATGCAAACCGTGAACCTCTTGAAGCCGTCATCGGCAGAGCCAAAGAGCAGATGACCTTTCCAAGGCAGCGGAAAAAGCCGTGGAGAGCGCTTGCCGACTACTTCCATAGCGACAGGCACGACTTGGTCGCTTTTACGACTGTTAGTGCCGGTAGCAAGATAAGCGAATATGAGCGAAAACTATATGATGAAGGGAAGTTCCACGAGTACTACCTCGTGCATGGACTCGGCGTAGAGCTTGCCGAAGCGCTGGCTGAGATCGCCCATAAGCAGATAAGGCTCGATCTTTCGATAGCCGACAATGAGGGGCACACTTTAAGAGATGTCGAGATGAGAAAATATCAGGGTGCGCGCTACTCTCCCGGCTATCCCGCATGTCCCGATCTGGAGCTTAACAGACCCATTTTCGATCTTTTGAAGCCGGAGGAGTTTGGCATAGAACTTAGCGAAACGATGCAGATACACCCTGAACAGTCGACTGCGGCAATTGTTGTCTACCATCCGGAGGCGATGTACTATAGTGTTTGAGTGGGAAGGTTAGAGGGTTAGAAGGTTAGAGGGTTAGAAGGTTGGTAGTGAGTAGTGTTTTTTAAGGTTACGAGTCGGTTTGGTTTGTTACTATATAAAGGGTCTATAGATGCATGAGTTTATTGAAGTACCTTTTGTATGCCCATACTGCTGGCAGAGGGTTTCGATATTGGTCGATAGCGGAATCTCGCTCTTCGATGGGATAGAGGATTGTGAAGTTTGCTGCAATCCTATAGAGTTTCGAGTCGTAATAGAAGAGGGTGAAGTGCTCTCTTTCGATGCTCGCAAAGTGCTGTAAGGAGCTGGCGATGAGGTTTTTGGTCGTTCTGGTTTTGGTTGCAAGCGGGCTCTTATCTTCTTCGCTTGAGGTATATCGCGACGGGGCGATCTACACCTTCAAGCCCAACTCCGATTTTGTCGGTTTTGTCGGTAAAAGTGCGAAAGCTATGTGCGGGGTCGAAGAGAGAGCGTTTCTTTACAAAGAGGCCTGCCCTTTGCATGAGAGACTCTGTGAAGTGAAGTCGTCCATAGATACACTTGAAAAAAAAGCGTCAGATGCAAGAAACATAAGCGATGTTCTTTCGAGGATTGTAGATGGTGTAAACCCTTCGAAAGTGGACTCTAAAAAGTGGTTGGAGGATTCTAAGAGGGTCGGGCTTCGGCTAAGCAGACTTGCACGAGAGTCGAACGAATATTTATCGGAAGCGAAGCGCAAAAAAGAGCTTCTTGCCTCCATGAGTACATCATACCTCCCCGCATATATCGACTCGCAATGCAGCGAAGAGTTGACTCTTCGAATGCCCGGCGGATGGATAAGCTTCGATGTCGAGTATACGGCAGATATCTCCAAGATGGGCAAGATAGGCATAATGCAGAAAATGTTGGTGAAAAACCGCAGCGGTATCGACATATCTGCAGAGAGTGCGCTCTTTACCTATGAGGCGATGAGAAAGTATATAAACCCTATCCGATTTCAGCCATGGGTAGTCAGAGAAACAAGAGCGCTCCCAAGAGCTGCACAGATCCGTTACAAAGGGCTCAAAAAAGAGGGAGTCGAGTTGAGTATGGCGGCACCCCCTGAAATTTCTGCCGAAGTGAAGAGCCCCCGAAAATATCTGGTTAAAAATCTCGACCTTCCAACTACCGGAAACTATATTTACGCTCCCTTGAAAAGCTGGGAACAGAGTGCGACTTTCGAAAAGAGAGTCTATCCCTGGCGCGATGCAAGAGTTTACGATGTGATCTCCTTTGAACCGAAATATGCTATAGATGTAGATCGTTGGAGAGTGAAAAAGGGTAAAGAGATAGTCTCTCAAAGCGTCACCGGTGCTTATATAGAGGGGAAATACAGAATTTTCGCAGATATCGACGAAGATATCTCGGTCCATAGGGAGCGACTGATTTTAAAAGAGAGAGTCAGCTTTTTCGGAGGAACGGTAAAAGAGAGGGACGGATTTAAAATAGAGCTCTTCAATCAGTCGGATGAAAGAGTGGAGTTGATTATCGTCGAGAGAATACCCGTCGCCAAAAGAGAGGATGTAAAAGTGAAACTTTTGGAAGTGGCCTCCAAGCTGCCGATGAGGTATGGAGTGGGTGAGCAGGGAAGAGTTGAGATGAGAGTTACGATTCCTCCCCATGGAGGCGGAAACGTAAAACTACTCTTTGAAATCTCACACGACAAGGATAAACCTGTTGTCTACTGAGTCGAAAACCTCTCTTTTAAGTGGAGTATGGTTATGAAAAGAGGATATATAGAGCTCTATACGGGTGACGGAAAAGGGAAAACGACCGCAGCGGCAGGCTTGGCTCTAAGGGTGCTTGGAAACGGTATGAGAGTCCTTTTCGTTCAGTTTTTAAAGAGTGAAAAAAGCGGCGAGATCGAGATGCTCAAAAAGTGCGGCTTGAAAAACTTTCATCTATTGAGAGAGTGGGACGGAAGCTTCATACTCACCTCCGCAACGCCTAAGCAGAAAGAGCTTTGTGAAAATCTATGGAGCAAAAGCTTGCAAAAAGTAGACTCTTTCAAACCGGATCTACTGGTTCTCGATGAGGTAACGGTCGCCATCACTTTTTCACTTTTGAGTGAGGATGACCTATTGGAGTTTCTTGAAAACAAGCCCTCCTATCTTGAAGTGGTTATGACGGGGCAGGGTGCCTCCGAAGCTCTCATAAAAAAGAGCGACCTTGTAACGATTATGGAGAAGAGAAAGCACTACTACGACAAAGGGGTTGTTGCAAGAAAGGGCATCGAGTATTGAAGATATTGCCGAGAAACTATATTCGCTACAAAGGGGTCAACTCATTTTTTACCGGTCTGACCGTC
>JALSPH010000107.1 GCA_026986055.1 Campylobacterales bacterium | reverse complement strand
CACCCCATCAACGTACATAAGTTCCAAAAGAGCTTCAAGAGACTCCACGGCATATTTCAGCCGCTCCTTTTCGATTTCGGAGGCTATGAAGAGAGACTTTATCATCATGGCGTTCCACGAAGTTATGATTTTTTCGTCTATGAAAGGGTATGTGCGCTCTTTTCGTATCGCTTTGAGCACCTCTTTTACCCTGGGCCACCACTCGTACTCTCTCAAAGTCTCGTTTCTTACGATGTTTTTGCCTTCGAAATTTCCCGATGGAGTTATAGAGAGTGCTCTACAGATCTCTTTGGCTTCACTCTCGTCGAACCCATCTTCTTTGAGTGCTTCCATAACCTCTCTATATTCATATACGAAATATTTCCCCTCCTCCCCTTCGCTATCCGCATCGCTTGCACTGAAAAAGAGTGAACCATGACTCATCTTTTCGCTCATGAAATCGATGATCTCGAAAGCGATCTTTTTATAGAAGCTATCTTTAGTTACCATATACGCTTTAAGGTATGTTTCACACAAAAGTCCGTTGTCGTAGGTCATCTTTTCAAAATGAGGGACCAGCCATAGGTCGTCGGTACTGTAGCGACAAAATCCCCCGTCTACCAGGTCGTATAGGCCACCCTTCGCCATACTCTTCAAACTTCTCTCCACCATATTCAGACTACTCTCATCTGCGGTTAAACCGTAAATGTCCAAAAGGGTATCGAGGGTGCTTGCATGTGGGAATTTGGGTGCTTTCAGGAAACCGCCGTAAGTTTCGTCGAAACTCTCCATGCAGTTTTTAATCATCCTTCCGCTTAAAGAGAGGTCAAGTTTGGTCGCTTTTACGGGGCCGCTTTTGGGTTTTAAAAACATTTCGATCTCTTCGGCGCTTCTGTTTATGGTTTCAGGAGTTCTGCTCCACTTCTCATGAATAATCTCTATGAGCTCTTTGAACCCCATCATATTGAACTTTCTGACAGGGGGAATGTATGTTCCTGCGAAAAACGGTTTTTTGTCAGGAGTCATGAAGATCGAAAGGGGCCATCCGCCGGGTCTTTGGTTCAAAAGCAGATGTACCGACTGGTAGTGCTTGTCGATATCCGGCCGCTCCTCTCTGTCAACTTTAATAGAGATGAAGTGTTCGTTCAAAAATTCTGCAATATCTTCATCTTCGAAGACTTCACGCTCCATAACGTGACACCAGTGGCAGCTGCTGTAGCCGATGGAGAGAAAGATGGGTCTCTTTTCATCGAGGGCCTTTTCGAATGCCTCGTCGCACCATGGGTACCAATCTACCGGGTTTTGCGCATGTTGTCTCAGGTATGGAGACTCCTCTTTTGCCAACCTGTTTGCCATGATCTTCCTTTTTCTCTTTTACTCTATGATAGCCGCTATTTTACAAAAAATAGACGGGGCAGAGAACTAACTTTTCCTCATAATGGAGCGCAAAGAGTTGGCAGATAATAAAAAGTTATCGTAGTATAGTAGAGTAAATACTCTAAGAGGAGATCATAAAGGCTCTTTACAGGCAGATGACGGAAAAGATCGGCTTCAAAGAGCGGGCGCTTCCCTCTTCGATATGTGAACTGAAATATTGCAGCTTCGTATCGGATGTCTGGTGGGTGTACCGCTTTTTCAGAAGAGAGCTTCTATTTCTTATGCAGCGCGATCCTGAACTTTTAAAATCGTAGCCAAAGATAACGCCGATCAACACAGAAAACTCCTTTCATTGGTGGAGCATCTGCGTGAAAAGGGGTATCTTCTGCTTGTTCATGATGAAGATATCGAACTTCTTGCCGATATATATTACCGCACCGACTAATAACCTTGATTTTTGAGAGAACGAGAAGAGGTGAGATGTGAGTGGAGAAATCTGAAGGACTCCATATCTCATGAGTATTGGGAACGAAGTTTCGGAGGTAGAGGCGAGAATGGCGACCGAAAGGATAATAGGGCTCTTTATGCCTTACTTGAGCGAAGATGGGAGGGTAGAACTTGCCGGGTGCTGATTGCACGATAGCTACACGAATATTGTTTATAATCAGAATCGAGGTGATTTGAATGGCCTATATAGATTTACCTAATTTCGAGGATATGGACCCTGAGATACAGGAGCTTGCACGTCCGATAATGGAGAAAACGGGGAGTCTTGGAGAGATCTTCAGGCTGCTTGCCGTGCGGAAAGATGTATATTTCGCAACCGACTCGATGGTGCAGAAGTATCTTCTGGAAAAGACGGAGCTTCCTTACAGGACCAAAGAGGCTATAGCGCTGCTAGTATCGAAAGAGAATGGATGCAAGATGTGCGTGGATGTCCATAAGAAGATCGCCAAAATGCTCGGTATGAGCGAAGATGAGGTTCAGAGGGTTTTGGAGGGTATCGACGCTATGGAGGTTGAAGAGAGTGAAAAGGAGCTTCTGAGGTTTTGTGTAAGGGCATCGAAAAAAGATAACTACAAGATGACCCAAGAGGATATAGATGCGATAAGGAGTTTGGGCTATACCGACTCTCAAATTTTGGAAGCGGTTGCGATAACGGGATATTTCAACTATATAAATACGCTCTCCAACGTATTTGGCTTAGGCCAGGAAGGATAGATGATGAGAAGAGCTTTACTGTTTTGTATAGGAAGTATGGTTTTGGGCGTTTCGCTTCATGCTTACTCGGCCAAGGGTATGGTTTCTTATAAAAAACTTTGCAAACATTGCCACGGTTCCGGCTATAAAGGTGCAGCTATGTTGACGAGCGACGAGTGGGAAGAGATGTTCGCACAGAAGGCTAAGAGGCTAAAAGAGGTCCATAAAAACGATGCCGAGGCGAAAAAAGTGCTTGAATCTCCATACTTCAAAAGGCGTATGGAGGCGCTCGGAAAGTTTTTGCGCAACAATGGAAGCGATATGGGAGTCGTAAGAAGCTGCGACGGACTAAACTGTGGATAAATTAGAGATATAATATATTTTCCGAAATATAGTCGAAAAGAGGGTAGATATGAGATTGGTAAAGTTATTTGTTCTACTGTTCATGGGGGTGGTGCTTTTCGCCGGACCTGTAACCGTCGAGGAGGCCTTCAAGCCGTCAGCCGCTTACGAAGAGGGAAAAGTACATATAAAAATAGAACTGGCCGAACATATCCATTTGACAAAAAATCTGTTCAAATTCGCGGTAGAGCCTAAGGATAAAGTAAAAATCGGTAACTACAAACTACCGCCGGCTGAGAAAGATGAGTTCGGAGACGAGGTTTATGCAAAACTTTTCGAAGCGGATATCCCTATAGAAGCGACTGATCCTGATCTAAAAAAATTTACGTTTATTTTAACTTATCAAG
>JALSPH010000106.1 GCA_026986055.1 Campylobacterales bacterium | reverse complement strand
TATTCCAAAAAGCTTGTGCTTTACAAGATCTCCCTTTTTGTAGCCTACCGATTTCTCTATGACGAGCGAGCCTTCCAGAAGTCCCGCTTCCGTTAGAAAACGGCTCTTTTCAAGCTGCTTTCTGCGCCCCTTGTGGAAACGGCTTTGAACCGTCGAGAGCGTAAGGGTATCTTTGGCTCTTGTCATGGCTACATAGCCAAGCCTTCTCTCCTCCTCTATGTCGCACCCATCTCCAAGAAGAGGGAAAAACTCCTCTTCCAGACCTATGACAAAGAGGTGTGAAAACTCAAGACCCTTAGATGCGTGTACGCTCATGATGGAGATCTGCTCTCCCTTTATCTGGTCCTGATCGCTCTGCAGGGAGATCTCGTTCAAAAACTCGTCCAGAGTGATGTCGGGGTTTTTTTTGACCATATCTCTGAAGAGTCCGTAGAATTCGTCCAGGTTCAAAACCCTCTCCATGCCGTCGGGCATGGCGGCGTAGTACTCTTTGAGGCCTATCGTAGGCTCCAGCATTTCGATAAACTCCATCGTAGACCTCTGCAGGGTCTCTTGAAGAATCTCCAGGTCGTTGATGAACCTGTTGATAGCCGCATACGCTTTTTTGCTCAGAAGTTTCGACAACTCCGCTTTGGGTGTCTCGCCCAAAAACTGGCAGAGAGATTGTCTATTTTCGTATGCCGCTTTTTCGATTTTCTCAATGGTCGCTTTACCGATACCTCTTTTTGGACGGTTTATGACCCTTTTGAAGCTGAAGTCGTCGTGGCTGTTGGCGATGATGCGAAGGTAGCTTATGGCATCTTTTATCTCGGCCCTCTCGTAAAAGCGGACGCCGCCTACAAGCTGATAGGCGACTTTCGCACGGTTGAGCCCCTCCTCCAAAGAGCGCGAAAGGGCGTTTATTCTGTAAAGAACCGCTATATCTCCTGCCGGTACACCCTCCTCTATGAGCCTCTTTATAGCGCGTGCGATTTTGTCCGCCTCTTCGTTTTCGTCATGGCTTTGGAAGAGTTCGACAGGTTTGCCTTTGCCTTTGGTGCTTATCAGTTTTTTGCCGAGCCTACCGCGATTGTGTTGAATGAGAAGGTTGGCGGCGTTGAGAATCTCTTCGGTGGAGCGGTAGTTGTTTTCCAGTTTTACGACTTTTGTCCCCTCGAACATATTGGAAAACTCAAGAATGTTTCTGATGTTCGCGCCCCTCCAGCCGTAAATGCTTTGGTCGTCGTCTCCGACTACGCAGAGGTTCGTGTGCGAGTGGCACAGTTTTTTTAGAAGCTGCAGCTGCAGTTCGTTGGTATCCTGGTACTCGTCCACCATGATGTACCTGTACCTTTCGCTTACACTTTTTCTGAGATCTTCATTCTCGTCCAAAAGCCTGTATGTAAGCATCAAAAGGTCGTCGAAATCGACCAGATTGTTCTCTACCAGATACTCTTGGTAGGTCTTGTAAATTGCCGAGATCTTTTTGTAGTTCGGATGCTCGGCCTGCTCTATGGCTTGAAGGGGCTCTATGAGAGAGTTTTTGTAGCGTGAAATCTCGCTCGCTACAAGAGGCGTCGGAAGCTCTTTGCTGATCTGCTTAATTATGCGCTTCTTATCGTCGGTGTCTATGACTACAAAGTCGTTCTTTCGTCCAAGCTTTTCGATATTGAATTTCAGAAATATAAGGCCGAATTTATGGAATGTACAAAGAAGAGGAGGGTATATCGGATTTTCTATCATGGCAAGCGCGCGCTCTCTCATTTGGGATGCCGCTTTGTTGGTAAAGGTAAGCGTAAGCGTGTTTGCAGGGTCTATACCTATGGAGAGGAGAAAGGCGAGTCTCGAGGTTATCGTTTTGGTCTTTCCGCTGCCGGCACCTGCCAGTATGAGCATGGGACCGTCTATATGGCTTGCCGCTTCACGCTGTTGTGGGTTGAGTTGTTCGAGTATCTTGTCCATCTTTTATGCTGTCTTTGTTTCGGTATCTGCACATTTGAAATGCATCTATTATGTTGTTTATTTAAGTATACCAAAAAAAGTTTTAATGGCACTTATCGCAAAGGTCAGCTATTTAAAATGCTTATTTTGGAAGATGAGTCGAATCTTTCATACGGATTTGAAAGAAAAAAGATACAAATAATAAAAAATTATTGCATTTGGTAAAATAATTTGGTAGAATAACAAATAAAAATATTAAGGACAGATTATGTTGAAGGATTTTGCCAAATTAGAGACCTTTTTGACGGTGATTCGTGAACACAGTTTCTCCAAAGCTTCGGCCAAACTTGGAATCTCCCAACCCGCCGTGACCCAACAGATCAAGTTCATAGAGAAGTACCTCGACTGTAAGGTAATAGAGCGCAAAAAGAACGGAGTTGTTCTGACGAAAGAGGGTGAAGATCTCTATAGGGTGGCTTTGCGTCTTGAGAAGTGTATTAACAGTGCCGAGAAGGATCTGATGAAGATCATAAACAAAGAGATCACCTTCAGAATAGGCGCATCCTTCACGATTGGAAACTTCATAATTCCGGGTAAGTGTCTCAACAACATAAAAGAGGTGATCCATAACGACGTGCAGGTGAAAGTGGAGCTCAGCGGACAGGTTGTCGACGACATTTTGAACAAAAAGATCGACCTTGGACTTATAGAGTCTCCGGTCTTCAAAGATGACGTTATATATCGTGAATGGCTCGATGACGAGCTTGTCATTTTCAGCAACCGTCCGATCCCAAGATACTTGAAACCGGATGACCTTAAAAGTTTCAGATGGATATGCCGAAACGAATCTTCCCACACAAGAAAGCTTGTGAAAGAGGTTTTCGAAGAGATAGGGTTCGACTGTAACAATCTCGATGTCTTGTACGAAGTGGACAGCACATCTACCCTTAAAGCGTCGATTCTCAAAGCGGATAAAGATGAAAACAAGCCGCCGGTAGTTTCGGTAATTTCCCATGCGGCTATCGCGGACGAAGTGGAGAGCGGTCAGTTATACGAGTCCAAAATACGTGGATACAGAATAAAAAGAAAGCTATACATCGCCTACTCGAAAGAGCGCAAACATGACGCTTTCATAGAGAATGTAGTAAGCTATCTCCAGCAAGCCAAGTGCTAACTCTCCTCTTTTTTAGAGGGGTCTTTGGTGCCCCCCTTTAGGAACCTTCTGTTTTCCGGGTTGTTCAAGAGCGCTTCGAGCGAACTTTTTACACCCGGCACTTCTCTCTTCTCTTCGATCTTCGGTACCAAAGCCATATTTACAAGCAGAGGCGTATCTTCCACAATAACTTGTAAAACTCCCAAAAGAGGCATAGAGACGACGCTTCCGAAGTTT
>JALSPH010000105.1 GCA_026986055.1 Campylobacterales bacterium | reverse complement strand
TTCCGGTTTCGTATGGGACGAGGTAGGGCACATCGTTACAAACTACCATGTCATTGCCGGTGCGAGCGAAGCCAGAGTGAGACTTAGCGACGGAAGAGATTACCACGCCGTACTAATAGGCGCTTCCGAAAGGCACGACCTTGCGGTACTACGCATAAGTGTTCCCGTCAAAAGGCCAAATCCGGTTATGGTAGGCACGAGCCACGACCTTAAAGTAGGCCAGAAAACTTTTGCCATCGGAAACCCTTTCGGGCTCGACTGGACATTGACGACAGGGATTGTCTCTGCTTTGGATCGCTCTATGACTGAATCTAGCGGTGCGGTGATACGACACCTCATTCAGACCGATGCGGCGATAAACCCGGGTAACTCCGGAGGGCCGCTGCTCGATAGCGCAGGAAGAGTTATAGGAGTGAATACGGCGATCTTCAGCCCTTCGGGCGCTTATGCCGGTATCGGCTTCGCGATCCCGATCGACACGGTAAACAGGGTCGTTCCCCAGCTTATCGCAACGGGAAAATACATGGAGCCATCTTTGGGCATAGAGACCGATGAGCGTATAAACAGACTAGCACAGGCAAGACTCGGTTTCGATGGGGTTATGATACTTCAAACTCTTCCCGGCAGCTCCGCACAAAGAGCGGGACTCAGGGGCGTCACTCTCTACCCGGATGGAAGTTTCGAGCCTGGAGATATAATAGTTGCGATAGAGAAAAAACCGGTTCACTCTCCTAAAGATATCGAAGAGATATTGGATGACTACAGCGTCGGCGACATGGTCGAAGTGGAGATCGCACGAAACGGAAGGCTTATCAAAAAGCAGCTCATGCTGGAACCGGCGGCAGGATAGGCGAAATGGTACTATATATACACGGCTTCGCAAGCAGCGGAAAGGGCCAAAAGGCTTTGAGAGTTTCCGAATATTTCAAAAAAGAGGCGTTCACTCCCTCACTTCCTTACAAACCGGAATTGGCCATAGATACGCTCACTCAGATTGCAGAGCATCTATTGAAGCTGAAAGAGCCCCTATTTCTCATAGGCTCTTCACTCGGAGGATACTACGCCACATATCTTTCTGAGCGCTACGACCTTCCTGCGGTTCTGATAAATCCGTCGGTAGAGCCCTATATCACTCTTGCGCCCTATGTCGGTGAGGTGAGAAGTTTTTACGATCTCAGCTCATTCGAGTGGACCCAAAGAGATATCGAATACCTGAAAAGATTACGGATAAAAACCCCCATAAAGAGGGAGAACTACCTTTTGATGCTCCAAACAGGCGATGAAACCCTGGATTACAGAGTCGCACAAAAGTTCTACGAAGGCGCACTTACCATCCTGGAAGAGGGTGGTTCTCACGCTTTCGAAGGATTTGAAAACCATTTGAAAGATATAAAGAAATTTTTCAACTCAAAGGAGAGAAGTTGGCGGAAAATCTGATATCGCAGATCAAGGAGATCCCTGAAAAATCGAAAGAGAAGTTGCGGTTGCGACTTAGAGAGAAGGCGATCATGAGAACGAGAGCGAGGCTTATAGAGAGCAGAGTCGATATAGATGAGTTGAGCGACGAGGAGCTGGAGATCATCATAAAAGATGAAGAGGACAAACTTCTCGACGAGTATAAAACGAAAGGTATAATCGCACTGCTCGCACTTCTTGGCATCTCCTGGATATAGGTAAAAGATGTACCACTACCTAAAATGGGCGGCCCTTTCACTCTTTATAAAGAGAAACGCCAAATACCTCCTTCTCATACTCGTCTCGCTGCTTGGCATCTATATTGGCGATGCTATATATGAAGATATGGCAGATTTTCTGGCAAAGAGCGGCAGAAGCGAAGAGATAGCCAGATATCTGCTTATGAAGTGGGTGGGAGTTCTTCTTTTTGCCGGAGTCATACTTTGGTCCATCATGCGCCTTGGATTTGCAAAAAAGGAGAATAGAAGCAGCAAAAAAGAGAGAGAAGACTTAAATAACGACCCCTACATGCAAAGACTTGAGAAGTTCAAAACAAAAGATAGCTTAAGATCAAAATCGGATATGGTCATAGAATCACACAAAAAAGAGAAAATTTAAAGGCATCGCTATCGCAATATCTTCCACTCCCACAAAACCCTGTTTTTCACCCTCTTGACAGGCTTGCCTACTGCGTAATCACTGAAGTCTATTTTAACTATCTCACAATTTGACTCCGCTACGATATCTCCTTCCGCTCTTCTGTTTTTTAAGATGACAGCCATCTTCTGAACTTTGCCTGTAGTCGACTTTATGACCCCTTGCGCAAAATGATGTTCACCCTGCCGTATCTTCAAACTGCACTCTTTCCCTTTAACTACTATATCGGCCCACTTCGTCGGCTTTGGCTCCGCACTTTTTGTAAAGGCAAAGAGTGTTATCGGCAAAAGAATCGATACAAAGAGAATTTTTCCCATCGCGACCACCTTATATAGAACAGATTTATAAGATATTATAAACTAAAAAAAGAAAAAGTCAATCCAGGCGGAGAATATAGAAGTTTATATAGTAAATAGTGGTAAGTGCATAAATAAAGGCCGGCTTATAAAAGCCGGGTGATACTTATAAGTCTGTATTTCCACAATATGGACACTTTTTAGCTTCCAATGGTATCTTCATCGCACATTCAGGGCAACTTTTTTGAGTAGGCGCAGGGGCCGCTTCAGGCTCTTTCAACTTGTTGTAAGCTTTCACGAACATGAAAATCACGAAGCCCAAAATAACGAAAGAGATAAGATCGTTGATGAATAATCCAAACTTTATAGCCGGTGCACCTGCTTTGTTAAGAGCCTCCAGACTTGCATACTCTTTTCCATCCAACGCAATAAAAAGCTGAGAAAAATCCACTCTTCCAAGCAGCATTCCAAGCGGCGGCATTACTACATTGGTCACAAAAGATTTCACGACGGTAGCAAATGCGGCACCGAAAATGAAACCGATAGCCATATCTACTGCATTTCCTTTTATAAGAAATGTTTTAAACTCATCCAACATCTTCTTCATGATTCACCCCTTTTATATTTTGTTATAACGGATTTTATAAAAAGATAACTTTATTAATTATTAGAAGCTGAATTATAACGGGGAAACATTTGAACGGTTATAAGTATAATAATTACAAAAATCATACACTTTTTTAAACCGAACTTACGAAGCCAAAATTTGAAGGAGATTCGAAAGAGTAGGTGGTGCGGACGAGAGGACTTGAACCTCCACACCTTGCGGCACCAGATCCTAAGTCTGGCGTGTCTACCAATTCCACCACGTCCGCGTCAAAGAGAGTCTAAAGAAATGGTAC
>JALSPH010000104.1 GCA_026986055.1 Campylobacterales bacterium | reverse complement strand
GGGGAAGATTCTGATACTCTTTATAGTGTCGTTTTGATCTATGGAGTCAAGAACAAGCATACTGTCGGCGTCATCCTCTTCTATGCCTCCGAATACCGTATGGACACCGTCAAGATGCGGGCACGGTACGAAACAGATGAAAAACTGGCTTCCGCCGGTATCTTTTCCGGCATGAGCCATAGATATGCTCCCCTTTACGTGCTTGTGAATATTTTTCTCCGTTTCACACGCTATAGCCCAGTCTGGTCCGCCGGTGCCGACTCTTGCAGGGTTTCCGCCGGGGCCGCTGTGAGGGCAGCCTCCCTGGGCCATGAAACCTTTTATGACTCTGTGAAACTTCAGGTTGTCGTAGAAACCATCATCGGCCAAAGTGGCGAAATTTGCTACCGTGTTGGGCACTTCGTCTACATATAGTTTCAGCCAGATATCACCCTTGTCTGTCTCTATCTTTGCATATTGGAACCTCTTCATAGTCTCACTGTCGTAATCGTACTTTTTAAGTTTTTTACCGAACATGGAACTTTCCTTGAATTTAATTTGGCGCGATTATACCATCTCCTGAAAAAGTCTACCTGAGACGCACTATCTTCATTTTGAGGAAAATAGCCAAGGCATTCAGCCTTAGAAGCACCCTTTTATATAGAGGAAGCTGGGCCACTTTGAGGTGGCAGAAGAGTTCGTTGAGACCGTCACGTTCACTTTGAGTCAGATTGCTCATCCAAGGCCCTTATCTTATGTACTACGCGAAGGATTTCATCATCGTCCAACTCACCGAGCATCTGCATAAGAGCACGCGCGGCTATAGGCTGAGCCTTTCCCGTACGCCAATCCTGATAAGTTCTCATAGAGACTCCGAGCTCTTCGGCCATCGCCTTCTGTGAAATTTTTCGGCCATGGTTTTTCGCCTCCAGAGCGTTATGGACAATGTTGAAAATATCGCTGACTTTCATCACAAAATTATACTTTCAGAAGCTGTAATACACATTAAAGTTCCTGTATTTTGAGTTTTATTATGTTTTTTTACTATTTTTTTATTCTTTTAAAGAGTAATTCTCAATGCTAAAGCATATTTTATTCCTTTTTTATACAGTTTTATGTGTATTTATCTATCTATTTAAACTCTGCTATAATTTTTCAGCGGATAAAGGAGGCTCATGAAAAGGGTTGTCGTAGCGGGCGGCGGATATGGCGGGCTAAGAGCTGTGGAGAGGATGGCTAATGTGGAGGGTGTAGAGCTGACTCTCGTAGATGCCAACGGATTCCATTTTATGCAGACGGAGGTTTACGGCTACATAGCGGGAACCAAAGATCTCGATGAGATAGCCGTAGATCTTAAATTGTGGTGCAGCGGTTTCAACAAACCGGTTACATTCATACAGAGTCCGGTTTTTGGGCTCGACCCGGACAAAAGAGTGTTGAAACTGCAAAACGGAGAGTTGTCGTACGACTACCTCATCATAGCGACAGGTGCAAGAACGAGGTTTCCGGACTCCGTCGAGGGATTAAGAGAACATAGCTTCGGTATAAAGCGGCTCGACAGGGCTTTTGGTTTTAGGCATAAGTTCGAAGAGGAGATAAAGAGAAAACTCGAAGGCGAAAGCGAAAGAGTGAATATTGCCGTAGTCGGCGCCGGGCTCTCCGGTGTGGAGGTCGCCGCCGAAATGGGGTATATGCTCAAACGTTACAGAAATCTTCTCGGCGAACACTCAAAAGAGATAGAGGTAGTACTTTTCGATGCCTGCGACACGATATTACCGGGAATGGATGCAACCATAGTAGCGTCTGCCGAAAGAAGACTAAAAGAGCTTGGAGTGACCGTAAAAACATCCGCACTTATAAAACGGGTCGAAAAAGAGTTCATATATTTTGAAGATGGCGAGATGTGGGGGTACAGTTTCATGATATTTACCGGCGGCATCGTAGGCAACAGTGAATTCGTCCCTGAAACTTTCGAAAAGAACGGCATAGGACAGATCAAAGTCGATTCCCATCTTCAAATAGAGGGTTACGAAGAGATTTTCGCTATCGGCGACGTCTCCGAGATACACGGCACGAAAGGAGAGATTTTACCTCCGACGGCACAGGTGGCAGAAAGGAGTGCCGAGTACTGCGCTTTAGCGATAAAAAAGAGCCTTGAAGGCAAAAGAGCGGAGCCATTCAGAGGGAGTTTTCAAGGCATGTTCATAGCGCTTGGAGGAAGGTTCGGCGCAGCGGAGCTGTTTGGCTTCAGGTTCAGCGGCATAGCGGCATATATAATGAAGCGAATCGTCACTTTTATATATTTTCTTGGAATCGACCTTAGAGCCAATACCGGTTTCAAAATAAGAAATCTAAAAAAAGTGTAGAGAATATCAACAGGGCGGCCGACTCTTTTTTATATACAACTTTACCCATACTATTAATCTAATCTTATACGCTATACTATCTAAAAAAGTTGGGCACAATATTCGGCAAAAGAAAAAGGAGTAAATATGTCTGAAATAAAAGAGCTCTACTATCCGAACAGGGATTTCGCAAAAGAGGCTCGCATAAAAAATATGTGCGAATACAACGACCTTATGGCTTGGGCCAAAGAGGATTATGAAGGGTATTGGGACCATTGGGCAAAAGAGAAGATCGACTGGTTCGAGCCTTACCAAAAGGTTTTGGATGAGAGCGACGCACCCTTTTACAAATGGTTCGTCGGCGGCAAACTGAATGTGACAAATCAGTGTATAGATCGCCATCTTGACAAGAGAAAAAACAAAGCCGCCATCATATTCGAAGGCGACAGAGGGGACAAGCAGATCATCACCTACCTTGAGCTTTCACGCAACGTAAACAGATTCGCCAACCTCCTGAAAAACAAGTTCGGCGTCAAAAAGGGCGACAGGGTAGTTCTCTATATGCCGATGATTCCCGAAGCGGCCTATGCAATGCTCGCATGTGCCAGAATCGGCGCCATCCACTCGGTAGTTTTTGGAGGTTTCAGCGCAGAGGCTCTGAGAGATCGCATCATTGACGCTGAAGCGAAGCTGGTCATTACGGCAGACGGAGCTTACAGAAAAGATAAACCCTACATGCTAAAACCGGTAGTCGATACGGCACTCGAAGAGGGGTGTGAGTGTGTAGAAAAGGTGCTTGTGGTTCAAAGAAACGGTGAAGATATAGTCTGGGTAGAGGGTAGAGACTACAGCTACAACGAACTGATCGACCTTGAGAGCGATGTTTGCGAACCGGAGCCGATGGATAGCGAAGACCCCCTGTTTCTGCTCTACACTTCCGGTTCTACCGGAAAACCGAAAGGGGTACAGCACTCTCAAGCCGGTTATATCCTCTGGGCACAAATGACGATG
>JALSPH010000103.1 GCA_026986055.1 Campylobacterales bacterium | reverse complement strand
TGAGAAGGAGCTTCCCAAAGCGATTCGAGACGAGGCGAAAAGAGGCGAGTCGGTCCATGATGAGCTTGAAGAGAGCGAAATGTCTCTCGAGAGCGTCACGCTAACGGAGCTCATGACCCTTCACGGTATGGAGGAGGAGATAGCGGTAGAGGTTATACGCTACATAAGAAACAACGATATAAAGAGCCTCGACGAGCTTTTGAAACTGGAAGGGATCGACAGACAGACTTTGAAAGTTTGGGCACAAGACCTTCACAGCCGCATAGACGTAAACAGAGCCGGGGTCAAAGCGCTCTCCAAAATAAAAAGCATAGGGAAAAAGCTTGCGGAGAAGATAGTGGAGTTCAGAGAGAAGCATGGCCCTTTCAAAACTCTCGAAGATATGTTGCAGGTAAAAGGTTTGGGTAAAAAGAAACTTGCTAAAATCCGCGACAAAATAGCCGTAAAGTGAGTTCTCTCTTTATAGGGCAAAAAGGATTTCAGTGAAGCAGCTCTACCACTCCTACGAAGATGCTTGCAAGCTTTTTAGATCTCTTCAGAAGCGGCGCCCCGACCTCTTTAGCGTCGAAGTCATCGGCGAAACCTGGGAAAAGAGGGAGATAATAGCCGTCACGATCGGCATGGATGTGAAAAACGCGGCAAGCAAGCCGGCCCTTTTCTATACCGGAACCATACATGCAAGAGAGTGGATAGGAATAGAGCTGGCCATCGGGTTTGCCGAGTATGTAGACAGAAACATCGCATACGACCACCCACTGCAGGAGGCTTTGGAAAATGGGGTCATATATATGGTTCCATGCGCCAATCCGGATGGGTTCGAGTACTCGAGAAACCACTTCTCCTTTTGGAGAAAAAACAGGCGTCAAAACGCCGACGGCAGCTACGGGGTGGACCTCAACAGGAACTTTCCGGTCGGCTTCACAAAGAGCAACAAACCGACATCCAACATATACGGCGGCCCAGAGCCGTTCAGTGAACCTGAAACCAGGGCTTTGCGCGACTTTGTCGAAAGCCACCCAAACATCTCTATAGCTCTTGACTACCACTCTCAGGGAAACGTCTTTTTTCCGGCTCACGACTTCAGACACGAAGATACGATAGATACGACCGATATGAACGTGCTTTGCGCCAATATGGCCGAAGAGATAAGAAAGATAAGCGACAGGGAGTACGGCATACACCAGGGAAAACCCCCCGCGAAGCTAATCAGCGGAAGCGGAAGGGAGTTTTACTACTCAAAAGGGATCATCGCTTCCGTGGTTGAGGTCGGCACCAGAAACATCTCCGACTATCTCGACGATATGATAGAGCATATCAGAGAGCATATTCCTGCGCTCATAGCAGCTATCAACGAAGCGCCGAACTACCTTAAAGAGTCGGTGATGAAGAGGCCGGAGAACTTCAGAGCCACCTATGTAGGGGTAGATACCGTAACCTTGGAGTGGGAGCCTTACGAAGAGGAAGAGAGAGATATCTACTTCGAGATATATAGAAGCAACAGAGAGAAGTCCTACTGCCGCCCTTTCAATCTTATGGGAATAACCCAGGCGAACAGATATGCCGACTCCAACCTCCAAAGCGACACCCCCTACTTCTACCATATTCGTGCCGTGAAAAAGAGCAGCGGCCGAAAGTCTCCCTTCGCGCCGGTACTTGCCGTAAGGACCCATGTCGGCGACGATGAGTTTCACCGAACCTATTTTCCGATTCCCGATAAAACCGGTTACGTCGCCGAAAAGATAAAAGATAATGCGGCGCACTTTGGCGTAAACTCGCTCTTTGTGGGGGTTAGCGAAGCAAAAGGGGTAAGTTACGCAGTCGTTACGATACCCCTTAAAACGATACCTGAAAATGCGATTATCAAAAGAGCGAGGCTTCGTCTCTACCCCATGAACAGAGTAGGTGTGACGGTGGAGAAATATGGGGAGTGGAATGCAGGTATAGTAGACCCCAAGGGGGTCGGGGATATTACCAGGTTCGAAGATGTGGAGGCTATGGATATTCGCTCTTATGTGGGCAGACCCACGCCCTCAAACCACTTGACCCAGGGAATTTGGCGAAGCTGGGAGTTCAGCGAGATGGAGTGCAAGGCTCTGCAGGAGCAGATAGAGAACAGAGAGGTCATCTTCAGAATAGAGGGCCCCAAAAGCCTCAATGTAGGCAGAAGCTCGCAGATGATGCAGTGGGATATCGGGTATGGAAAGTTTGGAGGCGGCTTGGCTTTCAGGCCCCATTTGGAGATAACCTATACGCTAAAACCCAACAGATTGGAGCTCTTTCCGAAAAAGAGCTTTACCGTAAGAGCCGACGGCGTGGATGAAGGAAAGATCGTTTCGGGTTTTGACGGCAGCGGGAAAAAGATTTACGCAACTTTCGACTTCGAGCTCGGCTCTCTGCCCGACTGGGAGTTCATGCAGATAACCCGTGCGTATGTCGTGCTCAACCCGGTAAATGTCTATGCAAAAGAGAATATACGTTTTCATCTTGAGATGATAGATGCAGATTTGGAGAAAAACTACGAAGCTATAAGAGATCGGCACATAATCGAAAATATAGGCTACGATGTGAGTGTCGGCGAACTTAAGAGTCAGGAGCAGGTGTTTGTCTTCGACACTTACGCGATTCAGGAGTTTGGAAACAGGCTCAAAGAGAAAAGAAGCATCGCCTTTTTGTTGCGTCCAAGCAGCGCTCAGAAGCTCGTGAAAAACTCTGTCGTCGAGTGGCACAGCTCCCATCCGGAATATACTCCGAAATTTGTCATAGAGTATCTGCACAAAAGGCGCCGTCCGGTAGCCCCCGTTAGCAATCTTGGATATAAAATTGAGAACGGAAAAGTGCGCTTAAGCTGGAAAAACCCGCCAGACAGAGACTTCAAAGGGGTTTTCGTTATAAAAAATCCGTTCAGAAAGCCTATCTCTCCGTATGACGGAGAGAAGCTCTACGGAGGGCCGGATGAGTGGACATACGATGACTTCGGCGCGCTCGATGTGAAGAAGTATTATGCACTCTTTACCTATGACGATGTGCCTAACTTCAGTGAACCGGTAATTTTGGAGTATGAACCGAAAGGAGATGGAAAATGATGCAGGAGTGGGGAAAGTTTTTACTCAGGTTTTTTGTGGGCTCCTTGCTTCTTTTTCACGGCATACACAAGATCATCTACGGGGTGGATGGTATAAAGGCTATGCTTGCGGCGCACTCATTACCTATATGGCTCTCTTACGGCGTATATATTACGGAGGTTTTGGCGCCTATAGCGCTGATAATAGGTTTAAGAGTGAGAGTTGCCGCACTTTTGATAGCTTTCAATATGGTCGTAGCCATAGCCCTTGCCT
>JALSPH010000102.1 GCA_026986055.1 Campylobacterales bacterium | reverse complement strand
AGGGCTTGTAAGTTTTGCCGTAAGCGGCTACCTCATGGGGGTAAGGAAGGGGCTCGATCTGCTCGGCATACTCATAGCGGCTTTCATGACCGCCCTTGGAGGGGGAATCGTAAGAGATGCGATAGTGGGGCGCACTCCGCTGGCATTTACAGATGGTTCGGTACTCGTTTTCGTCACTCTCGGCATAACCGGTGCGATGCTTTTCAAGCTACACAAAAAGGAGAGGCTCGAGAGGTACTCCATCTTCATCTTCGCCGACTCTTTGGGGCTTGTGGCCTTCGCACTCACAGGAGCCCTCGTTGCGGTCCAATTTGACTATAATATATTCGGCGTCATGCTCCTTGCCTTCATAACCGCAGTCGGAGGCGGAATGCTTCGCGATATGATGGTAAACGAAGTGCCTATGGTTCTAAAGAGCGATTTTTACGGTACAATCGCTCTGCTTGTAGCGGCCGTAGTATATCTTTGCGATGGTGCAGGAGTGCTGAACAGCTTCACGCTGACACTCATAGCTCTGTCGGGGCTGACGCTGAGGCTTGTAGCCTACAAGCGAAAATGGCAACTACCGAAACTTGGGGGAGAAAAAAGATGAAAAAATACATTTCCGTCGAGACACTCACTCTTGTGGCTATATTTGCGGGCATCGGTGCCGGAGTATGGCTGCCCGAAGCGATGCTCTCTTTCAAATGGATGGGCGATCTTTTCCTGATGCTTCTTAAGATGCTTATAGTTCCTCTCGTTTTCGCTTCCGTATTCGTAGCGATAGTCTCGCTAGGAAGCGGGGAGGCACTGAAAAACCTTGGGCTAAAAGCCTTCGGCTACTACTTCATGACGACCGCCCTTGCGGTAACTGCCGGACTTTTGGTGGTAAACATCATAGAGCCGGGAAGCGCTCACCAGCTTGCGGGCACCGCACCTGTCTCGCCGCCGAAAGAGCACTCCATCTCTGCTCTGCTGCTCTCTTTCGTACCGGCAAACATCTTCGCCTCCCTCTCGGAGGGAAGAATCGTACAGGTTCTCGTTTTTGTCATCTTCTTCGCGGTAGCCGCCTTGCACCTTGAGCCTGCTAAAAGAGATAATTTAAGCGGTTTCTTCGACGCTTTGAACGACGCCATGAGCAAGATAGCCGGATGGGTAATCACCCTAACTCCTCTCGGTGTCTTCTCCCTCATAGGCTACGTGATAGCAAAAGAGGGGTTCGAAACGCTCTACCAGTTGAAAGATTACGTTTTGGCGGTACTTGCGGCGCTATTTTTGCACGCAGTCGTCATACTGCCGCTTGTAGCTTTTCTGATAGGAAAGTTCAACCCCTTCTCATACTTTCTAAAAGTTAGAGAAGCGGTGCTAGTAGCCTTCTCTACCGCTTCAAGCTCCGCAACCCTTCCCGTTTCGATAGAGGTGAGCGAAACCAAAGGGGGAGTCAAAAAGGAGAGCGCCGGTTTCATTCTGCCTCTCGGAGCTACCGTAAACATGGATGGAACGGCTCTTTATGAAGCGATAGCGGTTATGTTCATAGCCAACAGTTTCGGAGTGGAGCTTGGCATGACCGAGCAGATCATCATCTTCGTAACCGCCACCTTCGCCTCCATCGGTGCGGCCGGCATACCGGGAGCGGGGCTTGTTATGATGACGATGATACTAAGCGCGGTTGGGCTGCCCTTAGAAGCGATAGGCCTCATAGCCGCCGTAGACAGAATACTCGATATGTTCAGAACATCAATAAACGTCTGGGGAGATCTGCTCGCCACGAAAGTTTTGAACAGGTTTATAAAAATTCCATCGGAAAATGGCGGTATGCGCACATAGAAAGAAGCGGGCCTATCTGCCTGCTTCTTCTGTACACCGACCGATATCTTTGTCGAAACTGACGATCTCGAACCCCTCCAGATTCTGTTTGGCGCATAGTAGCGCATCTGCAAAATCTATATTTCTACTCCCATAGATATCGAGTGCCTCGAAAGTGATAAGTTTGTTATCGGTGTAAAGAGATTTATAGAAAAGGAGCCTTTTCAAAGCCGAAGCGATCTGCCTCTTCTCTATCTTGTATATCCTGCTCAAAACATATACGATCTCCGCCATTATGAAATCCATCAGCATAGCTTCCAACTTGCCCGCTTCGATAGATCTGAAAATCTCTACACTTTCAAGATAGTGCTCCTCATGGTCTCGCACCAAAAATCGGACAACTACATTGGTATCGATCAATACTCTTCTATTTGCCATACTTCTCTCTCATCTCCGCTTCATACGCTTCATCTATCGCTTTTTTTAGATTTTGCACTCTTACATCGGTTTTGTCATGAAGTATGCCTCCAAGCTCGTCCGTAAGAGAACCTCCATCCATCTTCTTTCTCGGCAATACCAATGCAAGCACCTCTTTGCTCTTTTTATCTACGATATGGACCGACTCCGTCATATTCTTAAAAAGACTGATATTCTTCTGTATTTCAGATATTCCAATTTTCATATGACGCTCCTAAACTATATATTTCAATACCATTATATATATAATTTCTTAACGGTTGATAATATAGTGATTTTAGAGCAGAATTTCAGTGGAGTTTTTTCGCTTTTTTAACCGGAAGTTTGGTGAAGTCGATAAGCTCTTCGGTGGTTACTACCGAATCGGGCAGGTTTTTCAGCCCGATCTCCAAAACTTTTGCGGCAGTCACCGCATCTGCGTAGGCTCTGTGGTGAACGAGGGTGTTTATATCGAGAGCTATGTTCAGATGGCCAAGTCCGTAGCGCTCGGCCTCTATGGTTCTTCTGGCCAAATCTATCGTGCATAGTCTTCTGTTTCCCAAAACTCCGAGCCCGAACCTCTCAAAAGATGAAGAGACGAAGTTGTAGTCGAAAGTGGCGTTGTGCGCCACGAACACCGCATCGCCCAAAAAGAGTTTGAATTTCGGAAGCAGCTTCTCAAGAGGGGGAGCCCCCTCCAAATCTTCGGGGTTTATACCGGTTATCTCGCTTATCTGGTAGGGAAGATAGCTGCACTCCGCAAAAGATTCGAAACGGTCTATAACCTCTCCGTTACGCCACTTGAGCGCACCTATCTCTATGATCTGGGAGCGGTTCGGTTTGCTGCCGTTGGTCTCCACGTCCACTACGCAGAAAGTCTCCTCTCTCCACGGCCTGAAGTATGTCTTCAAAACAACCTCGTCACCCACTATCTCTATGGGGACTCCTGAGGCGACGACAAGCTCCATAAGCGTATCGACACTCTCAAATAGCGAATCTCTGGTCTTGAGTATCAGCTCTTTGAACCTGTCAAGCTCCATCGTTCCGCCGTTTTTTTTGATAGCGGTGACGATATTGTCTATAAGCGGCCGCATCGCTCCCCTTTTAC
>JALSPH010000101.1 GCA_026986055.1 Campylobacterales bacterium | reverse complement strand
TAGCACTTCAGAGATTTTAAAATCTTGTAAATAAGTTAATCAAAGTTTTGCCTATAATCGACATTTTTGGCATATTTGTTAAGGAAAGCAAACAGTTATGTCAGGTCGGTTATAGTAATATACTCTCAAATATGTTGGAGAAGATGGAATGTTGGAGAAGATGGATGGTAGTTGAGATCAAGAACCAAAAAGTGGATTTGAAGGAGATAAGCAGACTCTATCCTGCGGCTATTATAGAGTATGCAGACGGGACGGTTACCCAAATCTCGCTCGAGTGGTTAGATGAGTCGGCCAATGAAGATGTCACACTTCTCTATTACGCCTTGTGTCTGCATTACAAAGAGGAGGAGACGTCCCCTTTGCTCTTCTCTTACCAAAATAGGGAGGATCTTGAAAAAGAGATCTCTTCACTCGCTTCGCAATTAAAAGGGAGTTCCTAAGAGAGTCTGCTTTTGAAATCTTCGTATCCGAACTCTCTTACGACTTTCAGCTCGTTATCTTTCGTCCATATGGCGATAGATGGGTGTTTTACACCGTTGAAGGTAGTGCTTTTAACCATCGTATAGTGTATCTGATCTTCGAAAACCACTTTGTCACCAATCTTAAGGGGCTCATCGAAGCTGTAATCTCCCATGATATCACCGGCAAGACAGGTGTTCCCGGCTAAACGGTAAGTATATTTTTTCTCTTCTGCTTTACCTGCACCTCTCACTTCGGCCCGATAGGGCATAGCGAGAGTATCGGGCATATGAGCCTCCGCCGATACATCCAAAATCGCAATATCGATGCCGTTGTGTACGATATCGAGCACCGATGCCACAAGCGGTCCGGTCTGCCAACCCACAGCTTCACCCGGCTCGAGATATACCGTGATGTCGTTATATCTTCTTTTGAAGTTCAAGATCACCTCGATAAGCCTCTTAACATCGTAATCGCTTCTTGTTATATGGTGGCCACCTCCGAAATTGACCCACTTTAGACCGGTTATATACTCGCCGAACTTATTCTCGAAAGCTTCAAGTACCCCTTCAAGAGCATCCACGTTCTGTTCACATAGAGCATGAAAGTGCAAACCGTCAAGCTCTTCGATGATATCGGGGTCGAAGTTTTTTAGTGTCGTGCCTAATCGGCTATATGGAGCGCAAGGGTTATATAGGTCTACCGGAGCGGTGGATTGCTCCGGGTTCACCCTCAAACCGCAGGAGATCGCCGGATTGGCATCTTTTACCTTTTTCAAGAAACGTTTTACCTGGTTCGGTGAGTTGAAGATGATATGATCGCTCAAACGGGCGATCTCTTCAATCTCTTCTTCTATGAATGCGGGCGAGTATGTGTGAACCTCTCGGTTCATCTCCTCTCTGCCAAGGCGCGCTTCGTGGAGTCCGCTGGCACTCGTTCCTGCAAGATATTTGCCCACAAGATCGAAAGTGCTCCACATCGCAAAACCTTTTAGCGCCAGCAAAATCTTTGCACCGCTCTTTTTTTGGACATAATCTAAGATTTTTAGATTATTTTCGAGCAGCTCCTCTTCACAAACGTAACAGGGAGTCTTTACTTTTGAAATATCGAGCATCTACTTCACTTCGAACGTCGTATCTGGATCCATCTCTATGATATGCCAGGGAAGCCCCTGTCTGTTGAGCTCCTCCATAAACGGGTCCGGATCCATCTGCTCCATATTTACGGTACCGCTTCGCATCCACTTGCCTTCACACATCAGTTTCGCCCCTATCATAGCCGGAACTCCCGTAGTGTAGCTGACGCACTGCGCGCAAACCTCTTGGTAAGCCTCCTGATGGTCGCATATGTTGTAGATATAGATCTTCTTTCTCTCTCCATCTTTGATGCCTTCGCACACTACGCCTATGTTTGTCTTTCCTTTGGTTCTTGCACCCAGGCTGGCAGGGTCTGGAAGCAAGGCTTTTACTACGTGCAAAGGCACCACCTTGCAGCCGTCTACCTCGATAGGGTCTATGCGGGTGAGGCCTATGTTGTCGAGGACTTTTAGGTGAGTGAGGTAGCTTTCGCCGAAAGTCATCCAGAAGCGGATTCGCTTTAGACCCGGAATGTTTTTTACCAAAGACTCCTCCTCCTCATGATATAGCAGATAGCTATCTTTCGGCCCAATTTGAGGGTAGTCCCAAACCATTTTGATCTCCATAGGCTCGGTCTCTTTCCACTCTCCGTTCTCCCAGTACCTTCCTTTGGAGTTGACCTCTCTTATGTTTATTTCGGGGTTGAAGTTGGTTGCAAAAGGGTAGCCGTGGTCCCCTGCGTTGCAATCCAAAATATCTATGTAGTGGATCTCGTCGAAGTAGTGTTTCAAAGCGTAAGCACAAAATACGTTTGTTACTCCGGGGTCAAAGCCGCTCCCAAGCAGAGCCATAAGGTTTTTGGCTTTGAAATCATTATCTTTGGCCCACTGCTCTTTATACTCAAATTTTGCACTATCGGGGTGTTCGTAGTTTGCAGTATCGAGGTAGTGGACACCCGTGAGCAAGCAGGCATCCATAATGGCCAGATCCTGATATGGAAGTGCCACGTTTATGACCATGTAAGGGTCGCACTCTTTTATCAGTTCCACAAGCTCTTCTACGTTGTCTGCATCGACTTGTGCGACATCTATCTGCACTCCCTGTTTGCTCTTTATCTCATCTCTGATTTGCTCGCACTTTGAAAGAGTACGACTCGCCAATGTTATATGGCTAAAGATCTCGCTGTTTTGCGCGCACTTGTGGGCAACGACACGTCCTACTCCACCTGCGCCTATTATCAAGACTCTGCTCATTATATCCTCCGGGTTTTAATGCTCTAATTATACCAACAGAATATCGATATGAGTCCGGTAAAGGTTCAAATATTTGACATATTTATACTATTTAGATTAACATACCCGCAAAAAGTTTTAAAATTGTGGAGTAATGAGTGGAAAAAGCAGTCATATTAATGAATATGGGCGGGGCTTCCAACCTCGACGAGATAGAAGTTTTTATGAGAAATATGTTCAACGATCACCGTATCATAGGTGCTCCTCCATTTATCAGAAGCAGACTCTCCGAATATATAACCAAAAGCAGACTCCCTGAAGTGAGGGAAAACTATATGCAAATCGGAGGAGGGTCGCCACTGCTGGATATAACCCGTTCGATTCAGGCAAAACTTCAAGAGAGGATCGACGATGCGATCGTAGAGGTGATAATGCGATATACACCCCCCTTTGCAGATGAAGTTTTGACTAGACTGAAAAAGTTGGGAGTGAAAAAACTATATCTGATACCGATGTATCCCCAGTTTTCCACAACCACTACCGCCTCATCCATAGAGGATATAAGAGAGTGTGCCAAAAAGATAGGCTACCACCCGACAATAGTCTCTTTGCTTGATTATTACGATTTTGAACCGTATCTTGATTGTGTCGAAGAGATCATAATCTCGAAAGTGAAAGATATCGACACCTCAGGTATCAACCTGGTGTTTTCAGCTCACGGCCTGCCTGTAAGCGTCATAAGAAAGGGTGATCCGTACAAAAAGCAGGTAGAAGCTGAAGTCAAGCTTCATAGTAAAAGGTTGAGAGAGAAGGGGGTGGTATTCAACCAGATACACTTAGCTTACCAGTCTAAAGTAGGGCCGATGAAGTGGCTCACTCCTTCACTTGAGAGGATGCTTGAAGAGATAAAAAACAGAAAAGTGCTAATCTACCCGATCTCATTTACCGTGGACAATTCCGAGACTCTTTTCGAGCTCGATATTGAGTATAAAGAGGTGGCGGAGAGCCTTGGTTTTGAGTTTTATGAAGTTTGCGGATGTCCCAACGACTCGGAGAGTTTCGTCAGGGTGCTTGAAATGCTATATAGAAGAATGTAGCTTCAGTTGGGGAGAGTTTCTAGGTGCTCTTGGGCTATTTTATGAAGATGTTCACAGAGATATTTTCTTCTCTGTTCCACTACAGCCGTTTGGCGAAGCTCATCCTCTTTCTCGCAGTAAAACTCTATACCCTTTTCGATCATCTCTTCAAGAAGTTCGTCACTTACGCTCTCTGGATCCATTCCCAGTTTCTCTTCGATACATTTTACCACTGCCATACCTACAACTTTCGAGTATGGATGGTTTCTCACCATTGAGCGCAAATTCGGGTATTTGCTCACTATCGTCTTTACAACTCGTGATGTTAGTTCGTTGCTCATCTTTTCTCCTTTCTTTCACTATTTTTGTATATGCCTTTTGAACAAACACTAAATCGGCAAAAGTCTGCAATTTTTAAGCTTTACTTTTATGAAACGGTTGTCAAAGGTGCAAATATAGAGTAATAAAACAGTATTACAGATCGATATCGACTTGACTCAAGCGGCAGACACAGGCGAAGAATTTATATTATATCTAAGTTTTTTTAATTTTTCAAACTTTTTCACCCGCAACAAAAGCCTTTTTTTGGTAGAATATCGAAATTTTTCTCTCCAGGTTCGATATGCAAAAAAATGAATCTTTCTATTCGCTGAAGAGCCTGCTGCTTTTTATAGCGGCGGTTACTATATACAGATATTATGTTCTAACCCACGTAAACATAGACCTCTATGCAGATGAGGCGTACTACTGGGGTTGGGCACAGAGTTTCGAGTTCGGTTACTATTCGAAGCCGCCTATGGTGGCATGGCTCATAATGGCATCTACCGCTCTTTGCGGCGACTCTTTCGTATGTATAAAAATAGGTTCGCTCTTTGTCTACATATTTACGACACTAAATATCTACTTTTTGGCAAAAGAGCTTTTCGATGATGAAAAGATAGCCTTTTTCAGCGGTGTCGCCTTCTTGACTCTGCCTGCCGTGTGGCTCTCATCTTTGATAATCTCCACGGATGTTCCGTTTCTATTTTTCTGGTCTTTGGGGATGCTCTTTTTCGTAAAAGCGTTAAAAAGCGACAAAACGATCTATTGGTTGATCGTGGCGGTTGCAGGCGGCGGCGGCCTTTTAAGCAAATATACGATGATAATTTTCGTAGTTTCGGCACTTCTTTTTCTCGCCCTCTCGCCCACTTACCGACACCACTTGAAAAACCCGAAACTATATTTGGCGATGCTGCTTGCGGCTCTTATCTACCTACCCAACCTCTACTGGAACTACACCCACGAGTTTGTCAGTTTCAAGCATACCGAAGACAACGCACATCTTGAGGGACCGCTTTTTCACCCTCTCAGAATGCTCGAGTTTCTGGGGGCTCAGTTTGGGGTCTTCGGGCCAATCTTTTTCGGTTGGCTTCTTGCCGTTTTGCTTCAGGTTCGTAAAATAAGAGAGGATGAGAGGCTCTATCTGTTGTGGTGGTTCATAGTTCCATTTTTCGCTCTGATTCTTACGATAAGCCTTCTTTCAAGGGCTCATGCAAACTGGTCCGCACCGATGTATGTCGCTTCGACACTACTTGTCGTCTCATGGCTGGTGATGAGGAAAAAAAGGGGTTGGCTTACTGCGGCGATAGTTATGAATATACTCTTAGGAGTAGGACTCTACCACTATCATGACCTTGCAAAAGCTGCCGGAGTGGAGCTTACAAGAAAGAGCGATCCATACAAGAGAGTTTTGGGTTGGAGAGAGCTTGGAAAAGAGGTGGGCGAAATTTTGAATAGATACCCGAATGCCAAGCTTCTGAGCGATGACAGGAAAACGATGGCCGAACTGATCTACTACATAGAGCCTCACCCGTTTGATGCCGTAAAGTGGAATCCTCGCCATACCCTTTTGGACCACTACGAACTTATGACCGACATGCAAAAGCATATCGGGGAGGATTTTGTTTTCGTTACCTTCCGATCTAACATACCGGACGTCAAAGCCTGCTTCGACTCCGCAAAGCTTATAAAGCGCATAGAGATACCTCTATATAAAGATTATAAAATGGTCTATTATGTATACTATCTTAAACGTTTCAAGGGTTACAAGTGAAAATAAGTATAGTAGGAACAGGATACGTCGGCCTGGTTACGGGCACATGCTTTGCCGAGATGGGCAATAGAGTAATATGCGTCGATATAGATGAAAAGAAGGTAGAGAATCTTAAAAAAGGGGTCATTCCCATCTACGAACCGGGTCTGGAGCCTATGGTAAAGGAGAACCGAGATCGCGGAACTCTTCACTTTACCACCGACATAAAAGAGGCACTTGAAAAGAGCGATATCATATTCATAGCGGTAGGGACGCCGCAGGGAGAAGATGGAAGTGCAGATTTGCAGTATGTGTTGAAGGTGGCTGAAGAGATCGGCGCCAATATGAGACATGAGATGATAGTCGTCGACAAATCCACCGTTCCGGTAGGGACTGCCGACAGGGTAGAGAGCGTCATAAAGAGAGAGCTTGAAAAAAGAGGGGTAGAGATTCCCTTTCATGTAGTATCCAACCCGGAGTTTTTAAAAGAGGGGAGCGCCATAGAGGATTTCATGAAACCGGACCGCGTCGTCATAGGGGCAAAAAGTGAAAAGGCGATGGAGGCGATGAAGGAGCTTTACGCCCCCTTTACCCACAACCATGAGCGCTTCATAGCGATGGATGTAAGAAGTGCAGAGATGACCAAATATGCGGCAAACGCCATTCTCGCTACAAAGATAAGCTTCATGAACGAGATAGCCAATATCTGCGAGAGGGTCGGTGCCGACGTAAACAGGGTCAGAGTCGGTATAGGAAGCGACAGAAGAATAGGCTACAGCTTCATCTATCCCGGCTGCGGGTATGGCGGAAGCTGCTTTCCGAAAGATGTGCAGGCACTAAACAAGATAGCTCTCGATGCAGGTTACGAGCCGAAAATCATTCAGGCCGTAGAAGCGGTGAACGAGGAGCAGAAGAGGGTACTTGCAAAAAAGGTCGTCAAACGGTTCGGCGAGGATCTTACGGGTAAAACTTTCGCCGTCTGGGGACTCAGCTTCAAGCCCGAAACCGACGATATGCGTGAAGCGAGTTCTATTACCATTATAAACGAACTCACCCGCAGGGGCGCTAAGATAAAAGCTTACGATCCAAAAGCGATGGATGAGGCAAAAGAGCACTATCTTAAAGGAAACGATAGTGTCGAGTATGTCAAAAGCAAGTACGATGCGCTGGATGGTGCCGATGCACTACTGCTTGTTACCGAGTGGAAAGAGTTCAGAAGTCCAGACTTCGAAGAGATGAAACAGAGGCTTAAATCTCCGGTAATGTTCGATGGAAGAAACCAGTTCAATATCGAGAAGATGAAAAAGAAAGGGTTCGAGTACTATCAGATCGGGGTACCAGAGAGTATATGAAGAGATCGATAGTCGATTACGACCCCTTTTTGGAGCGGTACGCCCCTTTTCTACTTGCACTGCTGATATTTCTGAGCTTCTTCTTCAACATAGGTTCAGTCGCCCTTTTCGACCTGGATGAAGGGGCTTTCAGCGAAGCGACAAGAGAGATGCTCGCATCGGGCAACTACATAACGACCTACCTTGGCGGAGATTTGAGGTTTGACAAGCCTATCCTGATCTACTGGCTTCAAGCGGCAAGCGTCAAACTGTTCGGATTGAACGAGTTTGCACTGCGCCTTCCTTCCGCTCTTGCCGCAACTGTTTGGGCTCTTCTTATCTACCTCTTCACAAAGAGAGTTTTCGACTCAAAAATCGCTCTTTTAGCTACACTTTTCATGGTCTCTTCCCTGCAGATAAGCGTAATAGCCAAAGCTGCAATAGCAGATGCGCTTTTGAATATGTGGATAGCGGCCAGTATGTTTTCGATAATGCTATATATAAGGAGCGAAAAAAAGGTATGGCTCTATGCCGCATTCGGTGCGATAGGGTTCGGTATGCTTACCAAAGGGCCGGTTGCCGTTATGATACCCGTAGCGGTCACTCTCCTCTATTTCGCTCTTAAAAGAGATATCAAAAGCTGGCTCAAGGCGATTTTCAACCCTATAGGTATAGCTATATTTCTTGCTGTGGCGTTACCTTGGTATATTCTTGAGTATATGGACCAGGGGATGAAGTTTATAGAGGGTTTTTTTCTAAAACATAACATCTCCCGTTTTGAAACATCTTTCGAGGGGCACAGCGGCTCGTTTTTCTACTATATTCCCGTTCTTCTTGTGGGGCTTATGCCCTTTACAGGGGTCCTTTTGGCGACTCTTGGGCGTATGAAGAGGTGGATAGAGGATGAAACGACTCTTTTTCTGGTGCTCTGGTTCGGCTTCGTTTTCATATTTTTCTCATTTTCCGGGACAAAACTTCCCCACTATGTCATCTACGGCTATACGCCTCTTTTTATCATTATGGCTTTACAGTTTGAAAAGATAAAATCTCCCCTCTGGATAGTGGTGCCTCCAGCTCTTTTGATGGCTGTTTTGATATTTTTGCCCGAGATCGCGAACGCTTTGCTGCCGTCGGTCAAAGATCCGTACGCTAAAGCACTCATTGAGGAGAGCGGCGCGCTGTTTGGTTGGCGTTACAAGATGGAGATAGCGCTTCTTCTTGCGGCTTTGGCTGTTGCATGGAGAATGATAGAGGGAAATCTTGCAAAAGCGGCGGTGACGGGGGCGGTAACGCTTCTTTTGGTCAACGGCACCATTCTTCCAACATATGCCGCACTTGTTCAGCAACCGATCAAAGAGGCTGCCCTTTTTGCCAAAAAACATCGGTTAGATGTGGTTATGTGGGGGATAAACGTTCCCAGTTTTATGGTATACTCGGAGAAAATCGTACCCAGGCGAGCTCCGAAACCGGGTGAAATCGTTTTAACAAAAACCACTAAACTGAAAGAGGTTGCCTCGTACCAACCTATATTTAAAAAGTACGGTATCGTGCTGGTAAGAATAGACTCCATTAAAAAAGGAAAAAGATGAAACTCTCCGTTGTCATACCGATGATGAACGAAGAAGATAATGTAAAACCGCTCTTTGAGGCAGTAAGAAAAGCTCTTCACGGAATAGATTATGAACTGATTCTTGTAGATGACGGCTCGACCGACAAAACCGTCGAGCTTATGAAAAAGTATGCGGACGAAAGGACGAAGATCATAGTCTTCAACCGAAATTTCGGTCAAACTACCGCAATGGCTGCAGGGATAGACGAAGCTAAAGGTGAGCTCATAGCGACACTCGACGGCGACCTGCAAAACGACCCTGCAGATATCCCGATGATGATAGCGAAGCTCGAGAGCGGCGGATGGGATGTGGTGGCTGGAAGGCGCGCCAAGAGGCAGGATGGAATTTTTTTAAGAAAGATTCCGAGTAAAATAGCAAACGCAATAATAAGAAAAACGACGGGTGTCTATCTTCACGATTACGGGTGTACGTTGAAAGTTTTCAAAAATGAGGTAGCCAAAAACCTGGGTCTTTACGGAGAGCTTCACCGTTTCATTCCGGTGCTCGCCAAAATGTACGGAGCGAAGATCACGGAAGTGGATGTCCGTCACCACCCTCGAATTCATGGAGAGAGCAAGTATGGGCTCGGAAGAACCTTCAAAGTCATAAGCGACCTTCTTCTGATGCTCTTTATGCAAAAGTACCAGACCAAACCGATGCATCTTTTCGGAACGCTGGGTGTGCCGATGCTCGGTGCCGGATTGTTGATAGATGCGTATATGTTTGTCTTGAAAATCTTTGGTGAGAGTATCGGGCATAGACCTCTTTTGACGCTAGGTCTTTTGTTGACCCTTGGAGGTATTCAGCTTATTACGACAGGATTCATAGCCGAACTTATCATGCGTACATACTTTGAATCCCAAAACAAGAAGCCCTATACGATAAAAGAGATTTACGTAGGCAAAGCTAACGGTGAATAGAAGAGAGAGTGAAAGCGGTATCGGACTCTTCTGATACAGCTTTTTGCAGTTTATGAAAAAAAAGTTCAAGCTTCTACTGAAAATTCTCTTTACGATAGCGGCCCTATGGTTCGTTCTACACAAGATAGAGATTGAGAAGGTGGGCGAGGCTTTGAGTCTGGCCGACCCGCTATGGCTCTTTTTAGCATTTTTATTTTTCAATCTCTCCAAAATTGCAAGCGCTTACAGGCTCAACATCTATTTTCGTGCCATTGGACTCAAGCTTACAGAGGCGTACAATCTTGCACTATATTATGTCGGAATGTTCTACAACCTCTTTCTCCCCGGAGGCATCGGGGGCGACGGCTACAAGGTCTATCTTCTCAACAAACATTTCAAAAGCGGTGTCAAACCGCTTTTGCAAGCTGTCCTTCTTGACAGATTAAGCGGTCTTGCCGCACTTATTCTATATGGGTGCATTCTCTTTTCCTTCAGTGACTACTCCACAATCTACAAGGGATCTTCATACCTCTTTCTCTTTTTCGCTTTTGCAGTTTTTCCAGTTTCATACCTGGCTACGAAGTATCTTTTTAAAAGATTTCTTCCGGTTTTTGGCTCCACTATGGTTTGGGGGCTTGCAGTTCAGTTGCTGCAGCTTCTTTGCGCGTGGATGATACTTAGAAGTTTGGCGATAGATAATATGGAGCTCGAGTACCTTACGCTCTTTCTCATCTCGAGTGTCGTAGCGGTCCTTCCTCTGACAATTGGCGGAGTCGGGGTGCGTGAGCTTACATTTTTGTATGGGTTGAATTTCTTGGGGGTCGATCCGACTCTTGGCGTTACATTCTCTTTTCTCTTTTTCGTCGTTACCGCGCTATCATCATTGATGGGTCTCTTTCTTTTGAACCGGGTCGAGCCGAAGAGTTCGAGCTTCGAAAATCCTTAACATATATCTTTCTAACTACACTTTAAAATGGTGCCAAGCCGCTACTGATATAATCTACGTTAAAAAGGAGAAAAGATGTCCGAAATGAAAAAGTTTCGATTGATAAACAAGATCGAGGGGTACTCGTTTTTGCTGCTTCTCTTTGTGGCTATGCCGCTAAAATATATATTCGGCTATGCGATAGCGACAAAGATATTCGGTATGGCTCACGGATTGTTGTTCATAGCTTTCGTGTATCAGCTAGTTATGGCTTCGGCTACGGTTCCATTCAGCAAAAAAGAGGCACTTATATTTTTCATAGCGTCGCTTGTACCGTTTGGAAGTTTCTATACCGATAAGTTGTGTGCTCAAAAAGAGCTTGAGAAAGAGGCGTGTCCCGCCACTGCGGAGATTTAGTAGCTTCAAGCGGGGCAGGTTTCTACCCCGCTCGACTTAATATTATAGAGGTGTTACGTTTTCAGCCTGCGGGCCTTTTTCGCCTTGACCTATAGTGAAAGTGACTCTCTGTCCTTCATCGAGTGAAACTCTGCCGAAACCTGGGTTGTTGATCTGTCTGAAGTGTACGAATACATCTTTGCTTCCATCTTCCGGTTGAATGAAGCCGTAGCCTTTTTCGCTGTTGAACCATTTTACTGTTCCGTTGATAACATCTGCCATTGCATTGCCTTTATGTGTTGAAATTACTCCTTGCGGAGCGGTCGAAAAGTATGTTAGCTGCTCTCTTTTGGGGATTATCACTCTCTAACGCAGGGTCTAAAAGAAGAATAAAACACAAAGACGAGAATCTAAATCATCTTTCTGGAGAGCAGTATAGCCTAATTATGCAGAATGTGCAAGTTTTCTAACTCAAGTAGGCGGTTTACCTCCTTTTTAGCCCATTTTTTCTATAATAGCCATCATTTTAAAAGCCAAGGGTTCTAAATGCAGCAAGATTTAGCCGAAATTTTGAAGGCGCATAAACTAACCGAAGAGGATTTCGAACATATAAAGAGGATACTCGGGCGTCTGCCCAACCTTGTCGAGATCGGAATATTCAGCGCAATGTGGAGCGAGCACTGCAGCTACAAATCGAGTAAAAAGTATCTACGCGGCTTTCCTACCGAAGCCCCTTGGGTCATTCAGGGGCCGGGAGAGAATGCGGGAGTCATCGACATAGGTGACGGGTATGCGGCAGTTTTTAAGATGGAGAGCCACAACCACCCAAGCTTCATAGAGCCGTACCAAGGTGCAGCTACCGGAGTAGGGGGCATTTTACGCGATGTCTTTACGATGGGTGCAAGACCGGTTGCAAACCTGAACGCTCTGCGTTTCGGGCGTGTAAGGGGAGATGACGAGAGTGCCGCATACCAGAGACATCTGGTAAGAGGAGTCGTTGCGGGTATAGGCGGTTACGGAAACTGTATGGGGGTTCCGACAATCGGCGGTGAGACCTTCTTTGACGATAGCTACAACGGAAACATTCTTGTAAACGCTTTCACTCTTGGAATCGCCAAAGCGGATGAGATTTTTTACGGAAAAGCCGAAGGCGTAGGAAATCCGGTCATATATGTAGGCTCCAAAACGGGTCGTGACGGTCTCGGCGGTGCGGTAATGAGCTCCGACAGCTTCACCGAAGAGTCGAAATCTCTCAGACCAACCGTACAGGTTGGCGACCCTTTTACCGAAAAGCTGCTTCTTGAAGCGTGCCTGGAGCTTTTCAAAACAGACTATGTCGTGGGTATTCAGGATATGGGAGCGGCCGGACTTACGTCGAGCTCTTTTGAGATGGCGGGAAGAAGCGGCAGCGGTATGAGGATGGATCTTGACAAGGTTCCTATGAGAGAGGAGGGTATGACTCCCTACGAACTTATGCTCAGCGAATCGCAGGAGAGGATGCTCATATGCGCCCGCAAAGGAACGGAAGAGAGGATAATGGAGATCTTCAAGAAGTGGGAGCTTGACTGTGCCGTCATAGGCGAAGTTACCGACACCGGCTTGATGGAGCTCTACTGGCACGGCGAGAAGGTGGCGGAAGTCCCGGTAGATCCGGTAAGTGAAGAGGCTCCGGTACTTGACAGACCGGTGAAAAGGCCGGAATATCTTGACAAAATTTCTTCCATAAAGCTCGAAGATTTCACCCTCCCTTCAAACCAAGATGCTTTCGAAAAGATAGTAAGCTCCATAGAGGTCGTAGACAAAAGTTGGGTTTACGAGCAGTACGACTCGATGGTGCAGACAAATACGGTCAAAAAAGGCGGAGACCTGGACGGATCGGTCATA
>JALSPH010000100.1 GCA_026986055.1 Campylobacterales bacterium | reverse complement strand
ATCTATTTGAGACGCTAAAAAGGTTCGAACTGCAGGTACCGGGGCGTATGGAGTGGGTAAAGCTTACAGATATCGTAGAGTTCGAGCGAAAGGAGAGTTTCGCCAAGATATTCAAGGTCGATGGAGAGCGGGTAAGTACGGTCTATGCAACTCTCGACAAAAAGAGGATAACTTCGGCCGAAGTTATGCAGAAGCTTGCTCCACTCTTCGACTCGATTCGTAAAGGTGGAGTATCTATAGAGATAAAAGGGGAGGAGAAGGAGAACAGAACCGTAAAAAAAGAGATTCTTCAGTCTGCCGTTATAGCTATCTTTCTGATTTTCGTCGCCCTTGTCTGGATGTTCGATTCGGTGGTTCTGCCGCTCATCACTCTCTCTACGATACCCCTTTCGATACTTGGAGTTCTCATAGGCCACTATATAATGGGGATCAACTTGACGATGCCGAGCCTCATAGGCATAGTGGGGCTTTCCGGTGTCGTCGTAAACGACGGTCTTATAATGATAGACTTCATAAAAAAGGCAAAAGATCTGGATACTCTTCTTGAGAGGGCGAAACTTCGTCTAAGACCCATTCTTTTAACATCTATCACTACCGTTTTGGGACTCTCGTCTTTGATGTTTTTTGCATCCGGGCAGGCACTTATCTTGCAGCCTATGGCCGTGACTCTCGGTTTTGGACTTATCTGGGCTACGGTTTTGAACCTCTATTTCGTACCGCTTCTCTTTTCAATTCTTTACAAGGTAGAAACAAAAATCCCAAATTGACGATATTTTGCGTAAATTTAAGCTCATCTTCGTGATAATTAACTTAAAAAAGGGAGGTGAGTTGAAATGTTCAAATGTATTGAAGTTAAAGACCCGGAAATGATAAAAGAGATTTATAGATTTAGGTATCAAATTGCTTGTGAGGAGGATGATATTTTTGATAAAAACAACTTTCCTGACAAAATAGAAACAGATGATTATGATGCTTATAGTTTTCATTATGTTATTTTTGATAGCAAAAAAAGTATTGCTGCTTGTGTGAGATTAGTTAATAATTGTGCAAAAGGATACCCTACGTATAATACACTAAAAATATTTCCAGAGGAAAAGAAAAAACTTTATTCATATAGTGAAATGGGTGAACTTTCAAGAATTTTTATAAAAAAAGAGTATAGAGGAATTAAAAATACAAAAAAAATTATAGATTTGGTTAAGCTAAATACCGGAATTAAGATGAAAGAGCTTGGTATAGTATGCTCTTTTGGTGCATTAGAAGAGAGCTTTTTACGTCTTCTTCATATTTTAAAGATGCCATATAAACCTATAGGCCCCTACCAAATGTATGGGAACAGGCTTCGTGCTCCATGCATAATGTATACCGATGAGCTTATCGAGCTGAACAAGGAGATGTTTTTTGAGACTGTCTGTTAAGTTTTTTTCCATTTTTTCCATTTTTTCCATTTTTGCTTATGGAAGCGGTAACGATACTGCTGTTTTGGTCGAGAGTATCAACAAAGATGCGAAGGTTATAGAGCATTTTGCAGAGAAAACAAAGCTGAGTGAGCCGTATCAGCCATACATCATCTCCGTTTTCAGGGGAAAAGATCTTGAAAAACTAGGGGTTACTAACCTGAAAGAGGCTCTTCTTTTGGTTCCGGGAGTAGATATAGCTACCGACAATATGGACAACCAGCGCCTTATATTCAGAGGTTCAAACCCTTTTGCTTTTGGGCAGAGCAAACTCTTCATCGACGATGTAGAGGTAAACGACCTTTTCTTCGACAGTTACGGTAACTGGCTATCGATGCCTATAGAGATGGTAAAGCGCATAGAGGTTACCCGAGGCCCCGGAGGCATAAGCAACGGCGTAAACGCATACGCCGGCTCCATCAGAGTCCTTACATATGCTGAACACCTTCCTATGGAAAAGAGCCCAAAAAGGGTAGTCGCCAAAGCCGGAAGCAGCGACTACAAAATGGGAGGAGCGATTTTTAGGCATGAAGAAGAAAACTACTCTCTTCACCTCGACCTCTACTACCAAAAAGATGACAAATTTTTAAAAACGGGAAAAGATGCACTCTCTACAGGCCGTTACGGTGCCGTGAACGAACCTCTTTCAAGAGATGGCTACGCCCCTTTGTGGATGAGAAGCTATATGATAGGAGCGCAGCTGAAGTACGGCCATTTGAAGTTTGATGCAAGAACCCTTTATAACGAGAGGGGAAGTGCATTTGGCATAAACGGTATGCTTCCGGAACCGAAAGATCATGCAAAATTTCCTTTTTCATATGCTCAGGTCAGCTATGAAGATAGTGTTGGAAATATGGACTTTGTTGTAAAGGGAGGTATAAAAACAAGTGCATTTAAAAGTGCGTCGATGCTAGCACCAGCCGGATTGATATTTCCAGTTACGCTTACGCCATCCGGTTTTGTGAATCAACCTCTTCTTTATCCTGACGGTTTTTACGGCATACATGAGGTCAATCAGCGCCAGATGTACCAAAGTTCGTACGCTTCATATAGCGGACTAAAGTCTCACAGGGTCGATTTCGGTTACTTTGTTTCAAAAGAGAAGACGACCAAAGAGGTGACGATAACTACAGATCGTACAGACGGTGTCGGTCTTGTCGACTACTCGCAAACTCTACCGTTTACGGATCCGAATGCAAAACGGACGACATGGCGGCTATTTTTGCAGGATCGTTACCGATATAGCGAAAAAGTGACACTCCAGGCAGGTTTGAACGTAGAGAAAAACAGCGACATATCGACCCAGTACAACCCGAGAGTCTCTGCGGTATATCAGCCGGATGCGGTGAATGTTTACAAACTTATCTACAGCAGGTCCATAAGGACCCCCTCTTGGCAGGAGGTCTTCACTCTCAACAACAGCGCAAGAGTAGGCAACCACAACCTTGACCCCGAAGTGGTCAACGCACTGGAAGCTGCGTACATACATATGTTCGGTCTTGACAAGTTCATACAACTCAACCTCTTCTATCTTAAAAACAGCGACCAGATCGACAACCTAAACGACGACCACCAGTACAGAAACAGCGGAAGTTCCGATATATGGGGTGCTACTTTGGAGTATAAAACCATCATAGCGAGGGCTGGACATCTATATATGAATTTCACTTGGCTTAACGGCAAGAAGTCCGACGACAGACCGCTTGACAATGCAGCTCATGTTCTTGCCAAAGTTACGTACAATATGCCGCTTTCGGAAAATTGGAGCGTAGGTGCCGTAGGACGTTACGTCGGCACAAAGAAGAGGGCTTGGTATGATTACAGGAGAGATAAAGTCCCTGCATGCAAGGTGGCAGATGCTACGATATCGTACAAAAAATCCGGATATAAAGTTCAATT
>JALSPH010000099.1 GCA_026986055.1 Campylobacterales bacterium | reverse complement strand
TCAAAGCGTGGGTCGAAAGCGAACAGCATTTCGAACTCCTCACCGCTGCAACCAACCTCTTTGGGAATATCCCAAAAGAAGTCAAAACCGAGTCTGTTGACGCGGTGAAGCTTTTCAAGATCGCTGAAGAGGCCGTCCGAAATATCCATGGCACAGCTTACAAAAGGGGCCGCTTCGTAAAAGAAGCTCTCTCTTAAAACCGGCGTTATGAAGCGGGAACTTTCGCTTACCTTCCGGCCTTTTGAAAGACGCTTCAAATCTTTCAAAGAGCCCCCAAGCTTTCCGGTATAGGCCAGAAGGTCCCCCTCTCTCATACCAGATCTTTTTACGGCTCTTTTGCACTCGGCCAGAATGGTTACGGAGATGTCGAGCTTGACGTTGGCTATCGTATCTCCACCGACGATCTGCACATCGTACATCTTAGCTACATCCAAAAAACCTTCCGCAAGCTCTTTCAACTCTTTTTTGGTGAAACTTTTCGGAATGGCAACGGTCAAAAGTGCATATCTGGGCAGTGCGTTCATCGCAATGGAGTCTGAGATGTTGACAAGCATAGCTTTTCTGGCGATCTGTCGAAGAGTCATCCACTCCCTTTTGAAGTGGACATTTTCGAAAAACGCATCTTGGCTGACGCACATATTTCCTATAACCGCGGCATCGTCGCCGATAAACGGGCTTTTTGAAAAGCAGTTTATGAAGTAGTCCTCTTTGTTCATGAAAGTGATTATACCATTGCAATGGCAAAATAGCGTGAAAACATTTGTAACACATTAGCCAATGCAACTGCCGCTTTTAGAGAAGATTAAAGTTAATTATAGAGTTCGATATGTATAATTGACCCATATTCCCATGTCACATTACAAAGGATGCGTCTCAATGAGTATAAAGATACATAAATACGATGTTGTGATTGTCGGTGCCGGATTGGCCGGACTGGCAGCAGCACGGGAGCTTCAAAGAGCCGGTAAAAGCGTAGCGGTACTTACCAAGCTGCACCCTCTCAGAAGCCACTCGGGAGCTGCACAGGGGGGTGTCAACGCCGCACTAAGCGAAGATGACGACATCGACCTGCATATGTTCGATACCATAAAAGGAAGCGACTACCTCGCCGACCAGGATGCGGTGGAGCTTATGTGCTCAAAAGCGCCGGAGACTATCCGCTGGATAGCAAACAGCGGAGCCGCTTTCAGCAGAAACGAAGATGGAACCATAGCGCAGCGACCTTTCGGCGGACAATCCAAACCGAGAGCCTGCTACGCCAAAGATAGAACCGGGCTTACACTGCTTCAGACGATCTACGAGCAGGCCCACCGTGAAAACGTCACCTTTTTCGACGAGTGGTACGTAGCCGACATCGTCTATGAAGATGGAGTCGTAAAAGGTGTCGTCGCCTACAATATCAGAGACCTCGAACCTGCAATATTCAATGCAAAAGCGACTATGTTCGCCACGGGCGGTTACGCCAGAGCCTTCAAGATTAGTTCAAACGCTCACGCCAACACCGGTGACGGACTCTCCATCGTGGCGAGGCACGGCCTCCCGCTTGAAGATATGGAGTTTGTTCAGTTCCACCCAACCGGACTTGCAGGAAGCGGCATTTTGATATCTGAAGCTGCGCGCGGAGAAGGTGGACGCCTCTACAACAGTCTCGGAGAGCGCTTCATGGAGAAATACGCTCCCGAAAAGATGGAACTTGCACCCAGAGACGTCGTGAGTCGAGCTATTACACAGGAGATTCTTGAAGGGCGCGGCGTAGGCCCCAACAAAGATGCGGTTGCCATAGACCTGACACATCTTGGCGAAAAGCTCATAATGGAACGCCTGCCCGAACTTCGAGACCTGGCCATTACCTTCCTCGGTCAGGATATGATAAAAGAGCCTATTCACATAGCGGCAACCGCACACTACTCCATGGGCGGTATCCCGTGCGATATAGACGGCCATGTCAAAAAGAGTCCAAAAGAGATAGTGCGCGGTTTCTACGCAGCCGGCGAATGCGCCTGCGTTAGCGTACACGGAGCCAACAGACTCGGGGCAAACTCCCTGCTTGAAGCTCTCTTCTTCGGAAGACACGTAGGAACTCATATAGTGGAAGATCTGGAGGGCGGAAAGCTCGAGTGCCATGAAGTTACCGAAAGCGACGCCGACGGGATGCTCAAAGAGATCGCATTCTGCATGAACAACAACGGAACCGAGTCGGTGCCAAAACTCCGTTCGGAACTACAAGAGAGTATGATGGAAAATGCGGGAGTATTCAGAACCGAAGAGACCCTTTTGAATCAAAGAGCCAAACTTGCGGAGCTTAGAGAGAGATATAAAAATATCCGCATAGACGACAAGAGCAAGATCTTCAACACGGATCTGCAGGAGGCTATAGAGTTCGGTCATATGCTTGACTACTCCACTTTTATAGTAGAAGGTGCGATAGCGAGAAAAGAGAGCCGGGGAGCCCACTACAGAGACGATTATCCTAAGCGTGACGACGAAAACTTCCTCAAACACACGTTTGCTACGATGAACGAAGAGGGTCAAATAAGCATAGAGTACGGCGATGTGGTGCTTGGCAAGTTCGAACCTCAAGAGAGAAAATATTAAGGATGGGCGATGAGCAGTGAAAGAATAACCAAAAAATTGACCTTTAAAACTTTCCGATTCAATGCGGAGACCGATTTTCTGCCCTACTTTAAAACATATGAGATGGAAGTGGGCAAAGATGAGCTTGTGCTGGACATTCTGAACCGTATCAAGTGGGAGTTTGACGGAAGCTTCAGCTACAGAAGAAGCTGTAGACACGGAATCTGCGGAAGCTGTTCCATAAAAGTCAACGGCAAACCGGTCCTCTCGTGCAAACAGAATGTATGGGAACTTGTGGATATTTTCGAAACAGACACTCTTCTGCTTGAACCGCAGAGCAAAAAACGTGTCGTAAAAGATATGATAATAGACAAGAAAGATTTCTGGAGCAAGCATGATAAGCTCAAACCATACCTTGTCGCTGAGATAGACGAACATCCGAAAGAGGAGATAAAAGTCTCTCCGCACGATGCTGAGCAGCTGCTTGAAGCTGACTACTGCATACAGTGCGGGAACTGCTACTACGCTTGCCCCGCAGTAGAGGTGAACGAAGAGTATTTCGGTCCGGCGCAGTTTGCTAAAGCTTACCGCTTCAACGCCGACGTCCGTGACACCGCGAAAAGAGATCGTCTCGAGAAGGTACGCGAAATGGGGCCCGGCGTTTGGGACTGCGTCAAGTGTTTCGAGTGTGCGGAAGCGTGTCCGAAAGATGTGGACCCTATAGGTAAGATAACAAAGCTTCATAACCAGATATTCGAAGAGGGTATGGCTCAGGACAATGTCGCTACAAGACATGCTGTTGGATTCAAACACTCCATACTCAAACATGGATTGCTCGACGAAGGGGAGCTTGTACGCTACTCCGAAGGTAATATTGGCGTTATGAAACATATGCCGGAGGCTATAGCCATGTTTAAAAAGGGTAAGATAGTGATGCCTTGGAATATGCCTAAGTCGAAAAATCTCGACGAGATCAAAACTCTCGTAAAAAGCTCATCGAAAGTCAAATTTTAAAGGGGACGAATATGGCGGAACTTAAATATGCACTCTATACAGGATGTACGGCGAGAGAATCGACCCCTGAACTTCTTATGTCTACTCTGGCAGTAGCCAAGAAACTGGGTATAGAACTGGTACTGCTCGATGAAGCGAGCTGCTGCGGGGCGAGTCATCTTCAGGATTTCGACGATTTCCTTTCCCTCGTTCTAAATGCTAGAAACATCTGCTATGCAGAAAAGCAGAACCTGAACATGGTAACCATCTGCAACACATGTCAGCTAAATACGGTCATGACCAAAGAGAGACTCGACACCGACGAGAACCTCAAGTCTCAGGTAAACGAGAAGTTGGCGGAAGTTGGCCTTGAGTACAAAGGTACAAGCTCGGTAAGGCACTTTCTTTATGCAATCATCGACGACTACGGTCTCGACAAACTTGCCGAGCAGGTTGTAAAACCTCTTGATGACTTCAATATTGCCGCATTCTACGGATGCCACAATATACGACCGAGCCATCTGCACAGAAAACATAATGCACCGCAAGATATCGGTGAAGGCGGTGGTGAAGAGGCTTTTGAAAAAGAGCCTCTAATGAGCAAATACAATGGCGGTGAAGACCCGTACAACCCTTCATCTCTTGACAGAATCATCGATGCTCTAAAGGGTAAGAGTGTAGATTACGAGAGTAAAAACAAGTGCTGCGGATTCCATGCGGATCTTCAGGCTCCTCACACTGCGCACAAGCTTACGGGTACGGCACTTCTGGATGCTATAGACAACGATGCCGACATGATGGTCACACCCTGCCCTCTCTGCCATCTAAATATGGATGTAAAGCAGAATGCGGTAGCAAAAGAGATGGGCAGAGATATAAAACTGCCGATACTCCATCTCCCGCAACTCATAGGTCTTGCGCTTGGCATAGACCCCAAAGAGCTTGGGCTGCAGCACAACGTTTCTGAACCGGAGTTCGTCTAAAGCGTGCGCCTTTTCGGCGCAAGCTTCAGCGATCTTTAAATATTTTGGAAAATAAGATAAATTTTATCTTCTTTAACGGATCAATAGATACAATACGTCCAAACCAAAAACTCACAAGAAGGAGAACGATATGCCAAAGATCAACAGATATGTCGATATAGACACGGTAGAGAGAGAAGCGAAGAAGGATTACATAGACCGACACTCGCCATTCGTATATTGCGACAGCACGGCCAAAAAGGGTGAAAAATTCCCTGTACGTGTAGTAATGGGTAAAGAGTACACTCACCCGGACGATCCTGACCACTTCATCGAAAGCATCCGCCTCTTCAACGGCGAAACTCTTTTGGGTGAAGTTACTTTCACTGCAGGAATGCTCGGTGGAGAGGGTCACAAAGGACATGCGGAAGTGACTTTCAACATAGTACCTACTACAAACAAACTGAAACTCGTAGCTCAAGCCTACTGCACAAAGCATGGCCTCTGGGAGAACGAGCCGGTAACGGTTGAAGTAACCGACTAACGAATCTTTCTCATTTTGGGGCGTCTTTTGGCGCCCTAACCTCTTTTTAACCCCTTTTAATCTACACTATCACCCATGAACAGACTCTATAATGCGCTGCAGTTGAAAAGACTCTACCAGCTCAAACAGCTTGGCATTCGCTACGTACCTCTCGTGGAGAAGCGTAACGCTCCTGCGACTACACTGCCAAACGACTTGGAGGCTTTGGAGAGAATCGTTGCGGAGTGCAGGTTGTGTGCACTTTGCAAAACCAGAACCAAAACGGTTTTTGGGGAGGGTGATCCAAACGCCTCTTTGATGTTTGTCGGAGAGGGGCCGGGCGCTCAAGAGGATATGACGGGCAGGCCATTTGTGGGACGGGCAGGCGAGCTTTTGACGAAAATGATAGAAAACGCCATAGAGATACCCCGAAGCAGCGTATATATAGCGAACATCGTCAAGTGCAGGCCTCCAAACAACAGGGTGCCTACTCCGGAAGAGGCATACACCTGCCTGCCATTCCTTATGAAACAGATAGAGATCGTCTCACCGAAAGTGGTCGTTGCCCTGGGAGCTACGGCTTACCACTACCTGACGGGAGATAAAAGCGGCATCACGAAAGTTAGAGGAGAGGTGGTGGATATGGGTGCTTACAAACTTATACCAACCTATCATCCGAGCTATCTTTTGAGGAACCCGTCTGCGAAAAAAGAGGTCTACCAGGACCTACTAAAGATCAAGAGGCTTCTATGCGAAAACTGATTGGACTTATACTTCTTTATACGCTTGTAAACGCACAGATTCAGTTGCTCTCACCCATTCCTCTTCCATCCAACGTCATCGTAGACCTCGATGTCGAAGAGTACTCACAAGAGGAGCTTGAAAAGCTTCTGCAAGAGGGGCAGATATTTACATTTTTGGCAAAGTCCAAAGATATAAACGATACGGAGCTCGCTTCTATAAGACAAAGCTACATGACCCTTTTCAATATTACTCAAAAGATATACTCTTCGGAGACTTTCAAAGTAGCTTTTATAGTTCCATACAAGATTATCGGCAAATACTCCTACACTACCAGCAACTCCGTTTTAGCCTACCTTCTAAACAGAAAAGTCCCTTTTAAAATGGAGCTCTTTCCGGTAGAAGATGAAAGCAACTCCACAATGCAAACGGCGCTTGAAAGCCTCTCTGGAAGCACTTACGATCTTGTTGTGGCTCCGGTTACGCTAAAGGGAGCCGAATATATCTGTAACCAAAACCTAAACACCGAAATCTACATTCCTACTCTGCACAGAAACAGAGTCGATTGTACAAACGATATGGTAAGTTTCGGCGGGATAGATTATGGAGCCCAAATAGATCTGCTCTCCCGTCTCGTCGAGTACAACGCCACCACCATCACCGTTTCCGATGCATCCTCCATCTCAAAAATGCTCTCCACTTTGGTGGAAGCCAGAGTAGATGTCAATGAGAGCCTGGTTCTCAATAGAAGCGGTTACTACAAAGATCTCATAGAGCGGCACGAAGATTTGAACCAATCGACGATATTTTTGAATACCCCTGTCGTAAAAAGCAGCCTCTTTCTCTCTCAGCTCACTTTGGCAGACTTCAAACCTATGCAAGTGCTTAGCACGCAGATAAACTACTCTCCCCTGCTTCTGACCCTGACGCAATACCACGATAGGGAGAATATGGTTTTGGCCAGCTCCATAGGCTCTTTGGATCCAATTTTGAGCGAGAATATATCGCTTATAAATCAAGACATTAGATTTAACTGGTTAAACTACGCCACAGTGGTGGGAGTAGACAGCTATTTCAGCGCCAAAACCGCAGAGCCGAGAGTTGCGAAAGAGGAGTTTGTAAACGGATCTTTGGAGTATGATATTAAACTATATGAAGCGGGGCTCTACCGCTTTATCCCAAAAGAGCTCCCTACTCTGCCCGAAGATGAGAATATTACCGATATCTACTACGATGATGAGGGAGTTTTAAACGAGAGTTACGACACCTTCCACTCCGATATGAGCGAGTAGATACTCTCGGGAATCTTCGCCGCTTTTGCATCTTTCAAAAAAGCTAGCCTTACACTCATCTCAAAAATAGTCTTCCCTTCTCTTTTGACACACTGTTTCAAGAGTATGGAGGCTCCTCTTTTCTCTACAAGCTCGGTAGTGACTTCAAGTAGATCTCCAAGCTTGGCAGGCTTGATATATTCCGCTTCGAGCCTCTTGACCACAAAATACCCCTCTTCACTTTGCGGCGAAAAACCTTTTTTGAAAAAGAGCTCACTACGCGCTCTTTCACAAAACTTCAAATAGTTGGCGTAGTAGACTATACCCGCTGCATCGGTATCTTCGTAATAGACCCTTATTTTCACGCTAAAACCCCTATAAATAGGGCATCTTAAAGGCTCTCATCCGTGAGTGTGCCCATAAGTGTGCCCATTTTTTCTATTTTCTTAAAGCGTATTTCGTCGCTCTCTTCGATAAATTTGGTATATATCTTGAGCGTAATGGAAACATCTTTATGCCCCAGTGTACTGACCCCTCCCTTTCTGCACACTTAAGCCGCTAAACGAAACGCTTCATAAGGCGTTTTGCACTGCAGCGCCGAATGCCTTCGTTCCCGATTGTAAAATTCGATCCACCTGCTGATGATATCATTTGCCTCCTTGATATTTTTGAAGTTGTGATGCCAGATGCATTCTTCTTTGATCGTTCGAAAAAACCTTTCGATCATTCCGTTATAGTGACCCCCAGCCCGACTGCACAGTGTATAATACAGAAATTATAGGAGCAGAATATGGGATGGAAGTCACTATAAATACTAATCGATTTTAAATAAATTATAAATATGCACCTTACCAACGCCAGACGAGCGATTTTTGCTTTTTACGGGGAAGTCATATAATGCACCAAAGTTGGTTTCATCATTATTTTCATTGTTTACAAGAAAAACTGCACACCCGATTGCATTTGGCTTTGTTCCTATAGGGGCTACTCTGAAACATTTTCTTGCAGCAGCTAACTTTTCTAATATCTTTAGTGTTTGAAATGGATTATTGGCTGACACATACTTTACATTAGAAAATCGATATCTTGGGTCAAAAAATTTCAAATGATTATTTATTGTTCTATTCTCCCAACCTGGAGAAAAACCTGGTAAAGGGATTATTGGTATAAAGTTGTCATAAATCACTTCCTCAGATGAGAATATTTGCCCAAGTCTTTGTTTTTCAAATCCCAGAAAGGCAACCAGCTCAACGTGCTCAAGTTCGGTGTTTATTGTAAAGCCTGGCAAAGGTGGAAATTGTTGCAACTTGTCTGACAGTGCAAATTCATCATATGTCGTAATTGAACTATTGAGGAACTTATACTCTGATGGTTCAACGTATAGAATATGTATGTTTTGAACATCTTTTATTTTATTTAAATCACTTAGAAGAAAAAGAATTTCTGCAAAACTCAATGTAGTTGCATCAATAACTACTGAATGGGAAATGTTCTGTTTTAATAGTTTATTTTTTAAATCAAACTTACTTAGTTTATTTTCTGTATTATTTTCATTGACTAAAAAAAGAAAATCATTTTCATCATATTTTAAATAAATTTTTTTCTCAACAAATTTATTCAGCAATGACTGAACATACTTGCCTCTATCATCTAAAAGAAAATCACCATGATATGCAATGGTATCTTTCTCTAATGAAACTTCGTCATGGTTGAAATAAGTCTTAATATTTCTAAATCTCCACATTAGTAGTTTTCTCCGAACAAACCTAGGTCTTCAGCATTTTCAATTTTCCATTCTTTAACAAATTTTTTATACAATTTATCAAATTCAGTATCGCTTTTTAAAAAAATTGTTTTAATTTCATCTGGTTTAAAAACAATTTTATGTATCTTTCTCATACTAATCTTATAATATGGAGCGAGAATAGGAGTTAACATAAACTCTTTTGTCGAAATACTATCGCTTGTGTCCTTGGTAGTTCCGTCAAATTCTTGCAGTACATTCCACAGTTTAGCTTCATGCAATAAAATATTAAACTTTTCATCAATTGTCTCCAACGAATGTGTTTCTACTGAAAAATGTATATTTTCAGGCTTACTTTGAGTTTTTATTTTTTGTTTTAGAGAGAAAATTATTCCTAATCTATTTGCTATTTTTTGTAAATCTTTACCATAAGACCCTAGCTCAGAAATTGTATCAAGTTCTTGTCTACTACAAAACTTTGCAGCTTTTGCTTGTAGATTAAAATCTACTTTTATAGGTTTTTGTTCTAAATTGTTAGAGTTCTCAAGTTCTACAAACGATTGATAACACAATTCAAGTAAATGTCGTAAATTATTTCTAGACATCAAACAGAATCTCTCAAAACCTGCGTATATAGGGCATATCCTTTGTGGAAACGATATATAAATATATAATATTGAACCAACCAGAGCATTAGAAATTTGTTCTTTGTAAGCAGTTACAGATGGAGACTGCACACCTGCTTTTTTGTAGTCATTGAAAAGTTTTTTCAGTTCTTCAGGCTTTGTCCTAGTTCTAAACAAAAGAGTTCCATTTACCACTGATGCTTCTGGAAAATCATCATCATAAAAATATGAATCTTTTAAGGTAGAGTTTTTTGTTTTTAGTGCGAGTTTTATATTTTTAATCAGCTTGTTTTTTAATGTTTTATCTGACATTACTAAAGCAGCAATTTCTCCATATCGCAAAGAAGGAAATATGCTATTTACAAATTCAATCATTTTATTTTTATACTCTATGGATCTTCTATATTTAACTTCTTCTTCTGATGATATTTTGTCATTATCAACAATTTTGTATTGTGAATCATACTCCTGAATTTTTGATGCTATGATTTCGGCGGAGAGTAGTTTAAAATCATCATCCGTTTTTGCATATACATCATCCACTAAATCAATTATGCGGTGATCATTTCTTCCTTGAGTGTGTTCTTTGCTTGTAGTATTATCTGATACATAGGCGTGTTTTTTATAAGCAATGCTAAATATAAGCGGAGAGGCTCCATGTTTCATCCAAGTGTTTATAATTTTTTGATGTTCTTCCCTTAAATTTTCAAACTCATCAATAAAAATGTGAAAAGTTGTTTTTTTGAAAAAATTATTATCTTTCCATATTTGAATTATATATTCAATAGTTGCTTTTCCATCAAGGTAAAAAAGAAAATCTTTGATTGGATTATGAAGCCAATTTTGCAACTTAAACAAAAAACCTCTTATTCTTTCTTTTAATTCTATTAAAAGAACTTCTTGATTGATGTTTAATTCTTCAGAAAAATCTTTTGGCACTGTAAAATTTTTCAATCTCTCTTTAGTATCTTCATCATGATAATTAGAGTCCAAAAAAACATCAATGAACTCTAAAAACTTCATCATAAGCGACAACGCTACATAAGTATTAAATACTGCATCCCATTTATCATTTAGATAGGACTTGTTAATTAGTTGAACAAAATGTGTATCTGGTTTCCAATAGATGCCTATGGTATTAATATTGTCTTCTGTTATCAACATTCGTTGCTTACTTAATTGTGTATTATAGGCATGATATTTAAGGTACATGGTCTTACCCGTACCCCTTCCGCCGACAACTTTTACACCTTTTGTTTCATGTAATAAATTAAATTGAGCATAGTTCAATGGTAAAACATATTTTCCCCATAAGTCATCAGGAAATTCCTCAGCTCTGTTTTTTTTGAAAATTTGTGATAGCATTGGTTGCATAGTTATCCTTTATCTTGGTACAAGTGGTGTCCAAATATCATCACTATACCATAAGGCTGGCAATGTGTTATTAGGCGTTGAGTCAACAAACACATATGTTAATTCTTGACCAGATCTTCCAAAGAGTTCTTTTATTTTAGTTTTTCTTTCCATTAAGTTAGTATATATACTTCTAAGTTCTTCTAAGTCTATATCTTCAGCAATTTTAGGCATAAAGCTTATATTAAAAAATTTGTATTGTTCATCAAGTATTTCAACTGGAGATATTATTACATTAGAATATTTCTCACTGTTAAATGATTCTATAGCATGTCGAGTTGCAGATAGTGGACAATAGAGCACTATAAGCCCCTCACAATCTTTATAATATTTTTCTAAATATAAGTTAAACTGTTCACCCGTTCCCATCATGTCATCAAATAAAACTACAACCTTACAAGAATTTCTATCAATACCCTTTAGCATATTTGCTGAGATTTTCAATCTTTTATGAAAACCTCCATTCCTCTCAAAGTATCTTAAAATTGTACTACCACTTTTTCCTGTTTGCTTATCAACACCTTCTATTGTAGAAAATCTTAATTGTAATTCTCTACCATTTTCCAATTTAGCATGTAACTCATCAAGTGGAGGAAACTCAATTCCGAAAGGTGATAATTCATTTGGCAATATGATGTCTATTATGTAGTTATACATTGATAGAAGTGCCGCTTTATTTCTATAAATTAATCTATAAATAAGTAGTGCTGCTATAAATTTTTCTTCATTTGTTTCAAAGTTTTGTAACCAAAGTAAAAAATCATCTTCTTCTATTTCCCAAAAATTTATTTTTATGTATTTAAGTGCAGTTTTTTTCATATCTTCATAAAAGGTTTCCCATTCTGAGGGCAAGTTAAACATCATATAACCTCACTATTTATTGGAAAGCATTTCAAATCTTCAATAGTTATGTGTCGTGCTGCTACCCCTTTGCTAAAAGCTTGAATCCACTTTTGTCCTTTTACAGAAGATAAAGATCTAAAGATATAGTTTGTTAGATCTTTACTTGATCGGATAACAATTACACAATCTGTTGGTATAAAATATCCTTTTTGAACTATGGAAACCTTTCCAACAACAGATGTCCCAACTCTAGCTAAAACTATGTCTCCAGGTACTGCAATTTTTTCAGAATATTTTTCAAGAGTATATGATGATTGTAATTGATTAGAAATCATCTTTTTTTCGAATGAAGTTGTATGTATTACATACTGGGTTGGCACATCTTTCAATAGATGTTTCGGTTTTCCTCTAAATATTTTTGCAACATCATGTAATTCTTTTACATTGTTGTTTTTAAGAGACTTCATATATTTGTAAAAAGAAAAATCAAGTCTTTTGATCCCATCTGCCAAATCTATATGTATGGCTTCTCCTTCTATATTAGATAGCCTTATTGTATATTCCTTTTTAGTAAATTTTTTTTTCAATATTAGAATATGAGTTTTTGCTGCAGTATTTTTAAAAATGTTTACAGGAAATTCGATTACCTTTTCAATAGTGTAATTAAAAATTAAAAACTTTCTAAAATTTGAGAGTGAATTGTTTGTAAAAAATCCATCAGGTAAAATAAGTGCCAAAACCCCATTATTCTTTAATAATTTCAGGCATTGAAGTATAAATGGCAATTCTGATGTAATAAATTTACCCCGATGAAAATCATCCAAATTAAACTCTTTTAAGAGCTTTTCAATGTCTTTATTCTTTTTAATTTTATGAAATGGGGGGTTTCCAACACATAAATCAACTAAACCAACTTGTTCGTATATTTTCTGAATTGTTTTATATTCAAAGATATCATAATTTGTACAGTGTAAATTTGGACATATGCAAGAAAGTTTTTTGCAACAATTTATATCTATATCATTACCATAATATTCTGCTTTTTTCCATCTTTTTTTAGCTTCTATCAACAATGATCCTTCTCCAATTGTAAGATCAATTATTTTTTTAGGAGAAGAAATTGTTAATTCATTAATAAGTATCTTGCTAAATTTGGCAGGAGTAAAAAATTGCTTAAATGTCTCTACCATTGTCATTCTGCAAACCTCTTAGTTTTATTAGAAGACTAATCATACCAGTTATATCCAAATATACATTTACATTGAGCACACACCGGGTGCGAATACTCTTCAGGACGTAAATAGCCCGACTGTCGCTTGCGGCGGTGGACTATTTACCCATCCTGCCTTTTAACTATCATAGATT
>JALSPH010000098.1 GCA_026986055.1 Campylobacterales bacterium | reverse complement strand
CGGGAGCCGACGCCATAAAGGTTGGAATCGGACCAGGTTCCATATGTACTACGCGAATAGTCGCAGGAGTCGGAGTTCCTCAGATAAGCGCTATAGATGAGTGTGCGCAGGTTGGGCACAAGTATGGGGTTCCGGTCATTGCCGACGGAGGTATAAAATACTCAGGAGACGTGGCGAAAGCACTTGCGGTAGGTGCAAGCTCCATCATGGCAGGCTCGATTTTGGCAGGAACTGAAGAGAGTCCGGGCGAGACGATAATGTACCAGGGAAGGCAGTATAAAAGCTACAGAGGTATGGGAAGTATAGGTGCGATGACCAAAGGCAGTACCGACCGCTACTTCCAGGAGGGGACCGCTGCCGACAAGCTTGTTCCCGAAGGGATAGAGGGAAGAGTTCCGTACAGAGGCCGCATAGCGGATGTCATACATCAGCTAACGGGAGGCCTTCGCTCCTCAATGGGGTATTGCGGAAGTGAGAGCATCGAGAAGTTCTGGGAGCGCGCCGAGTTTGTGGAGATAACCAGTGCAGGGCTGAAAGAGAGCCATGTGCACGACGTTATGATCACTAAAGAGGCTCCCAACTACTATATTTAAGCTTTAAGTGAAGGCGGAGTCGTTTGGAGATAAAAACCCGTAAAGAGCTCTTCACCAATGCGCTCTATCTTGAGAGCGGCAGGATTTTGGAGCCGTATGAACTCGTTTACGAGACATACGGCGAACTGAACGAAGAGAAGAGCAACGCCATACTTATAACCCATGCCCTTAGCGGAAGCCACCACGCCGCCGGATTTTACGAAGGGGACAGGAAACCGGGCTGGTGGGATGGGCTCATAGGCGACGGCAAAGCCGTAGATACGACCCGCTACTTCGTCATCTGCATAAACGTCATAGGAAGCTGTTACGGCTCTACCGGGCCGATGTCCAAAATCTACCCATCCGAAGAGCGCTACAGATTGAAGTTTCCCGTCATTACCGTAAAAGATATGGTAAAAGCGCAAAGAATCCTTCTAAGCAGGCTCGGAATAGATCGTCTGCATGCCATTATCGGCGGTTCGATGGGTGGAATGCAGGCACTCAGGTTTGCGGTGGAGTTTCCGGGACTTGCCAAGCATACGATTGCCATGGCTGCAACTCATGCTACACGCCCCTGGGCGATAGCTTTCAACAAGGTGGTTCAAGAGGCGATTATCAAAGATCCGAAGTTCAAAAACGGAAACTATGAGCCCGAAGAGTTCCATGAAGAGGGTTTCACCGGTTTGGCCGTCGGAAGAATGGCGGGGCACATAAGCTATCTGAGCCCCGAATCTATGGATAGAAAATTTGGAAGAAGCTATGTGGAGACGGACGGGCTTTTCGAACTTTTCGGAAAGTTTCAAGTAGAGAGGTATCTGGAGTACAACGGCTATGGTTTCAGCAAATGGTTCGATCCGCTTAGTTACCTCTACATAACCAAAGCTATAAACATTTTCGACATCTCCCGCGGGTACGACAACCTGAACGAAGCTCTCGGGCGCATAAAGAGCGATCTGCATCTGATCTCCTTTAAAAGAGACCTTCTTTTCATGCCTGAAGAGATGAAGGAGATCAAGATAGTTATGGATGCGCAAGGGCAAAGCGGGCTTGTAAGCTACTATGAAGTAGAGAGCGACTACGGGCATGATGCGTTTTTGGTCGAGATAGATAAGTTCAGCGACTATGTGGCGGATGTTTTGAAAGGAGATTGAGTGAGCGAGAGCGGAAAAGATTTCGAAGAGAAAATAGAGGCGGCAAAAAAGATTATGGAGCAGTTGATGGACCCGGAGATTCCTCTTCAAAAGAGTGTAAAGCTCTATAAAGAGGGGATGGAGCTGCTTAAAGAGGCTGGAAAGATTCTGGAAGAGGCGAAGCTCGAGGTGGAGACGATAGAGAAGAGCGAGATCGATGAGGGAGAGCTGTTTTGACGGCTATAGCGGCACTTCAGATGCCGACACAGGGGATGAGCCCGAACGCTCTGGACCACTACTTCAAAATCGCCAAAAGAAAAGATGTAAAGCTTCTGCTCCTTGGAGAGTATGTGCTTAACCACTTCTTCAAAGAGCTTGAAACGATGCCTGCCAACATGATAAAAGATCAGAGTGAGCACCATCTGGCAGTCGTAAAAGAGCTTAGCAGAAAGTATGAAATAGTTGTGGTCGCACCGCTGGTTTCGGTAAAGGGGGGTAAGTGCTACAAAGCGATAGTCAAGGTCACTCCCAAAAGTACGCACACATACTATCAGCAGATACTTATGGATTATGGGCATTGGGATGAGGCGAAGTTTTTCGCCAACGAGTCGAAGGGGCTCGAAGATCCGATGGTATTTACCCATGAGGGTTTGCGTTTTGGCGTAATAGGGGGGTTCGAGCTTCACTTCAACCACTTTTTCGACAGGTTGAGCGAAAGAAACGTAGATATACTTCTGCTTCCTACATCTGCGACTTTCGAGTCTCACAACAGATGGCGTGAGATACTCAAAACCAGAAGTTTTCTACACAACATCTACATATTGCGTGCCAACAGGGTGGGAGAGTATCTTCAAAAAGATATAAAGTGGAAGTTTTACGGTGACTCTATGTTGGTGGACCCTTTTGGAGAGGTAGTGAGTGTTTTGGATGATAAAGAGTCTTTGATGGTCGTCAATGTGGAGAAAAAGGTTTTAAGAGATGCCAGAAGGCTATGGGGTTTCAAAAGGGTGTTTCAGAAACATCAAGCATAAAGCCGTCCATAAAGATATGTTATAATCGCTCTAAAAAGGAGAGCGTAATGGAGGAGTATTTTCACTACTTCAACAGACAGGTGATGCTCTGGGGTGAAGAGAGGCAGAAGTCTCTTCAGGAGAAAAAGATAGCTATCATAGGCTCCGGCGGGCTCGGCAGTTCGCTTGCGATAGGGCTTGGAGCAAGCGGAATAGGGCATATAGACCTTGTAGATTTCGATGAAGTCTCGGTACACAACATACATAGACAGATAGCTTTCAGGGTGGGAGACGAAGGAAGACTTAAAGCGGAGGTTGCCGCCGAACTTGTAGAGAGTCGTTGCCCCTTTGTAAAAGTGACTCCCTACACGGTCAGATTTGACGAGTTTGCCAAGGTTCCGAGAGAGTACGATCTGATACTTGATGCTACCGACAACCTTCCAAGTAGGGCTCAGATAGATCTCTACGCCAAACAGATCAACACTCCGTGGATATACGGCTCGGTGGAGGCTTTCAACGGTCAGGTATGCTTTATAGAAAAGAGCAGTTTCGACGCTTTCAAAATAATGGATCGCAAGCCTGCAGGGATCGCCGCGCCTATAGTCATGCATATAGCATCTTTGCAAGCAAATCTCGCACTTAGGTATCTGGCTGGCGAAAGGGTGAAAAAGGATCTTTTGTACTACC
>JALSPH010000097.1 GCA_026986055.1 Campylobacterales bacterium | reverse complement strand
ACCGATGTGGGTAACATAGGGGCCATAATTCGTACCGCCTACACTCTCGGTGCCGACGGGGTGATCGTCTCCGGCGTGAAGCAGATAAAGAGCGAAGCTGTCATCAGGGCGAGCGCCGGTGCCATGTTCGATCTGCCCGTAGCGGTCGTTCCGAACCTGTTGGACATTTTGAACGAGTTGAAGCAGAAGGGGTTCACTCTTTATGGAGCTTCGATGGATGGTGAGCCGATAGAGAGTGTGGAGGTAGAGCAAAAGAGAGTTTTGGTACTTGGAAGCGAGGGGAGCGGAATTCCGAAGCGGGCGATGGAGCGTATGGATAGAAGAGTTACCGTAAAGATGGCAAGACCCTTCGATTCGCTGAACGTCAGCGCCGCGGCAGCTATATTGATCTATAGGATGGGCAATGCTTGATAAGATTTTAAAAAAGTATGGAATCGAAACGGTTAGTGCAAAGACGAAGATCCCGCGTAAGCATCTTGTAAAGCTAAAAGAGAAGGATTTCGAAGGGTTCTCCAAACCGCAAGCATATGGGTTCGTCAAAATTCTTCAGCGGGAGTACGGGGAGGATTTTGACGAGTTGAAATCGGAGCTCGATGCCTGGTTTTGCGAAGGCGACGAGTGCAAAGAGGAGATTTTCGTAACCCAGCAGAGAGATAGCGGGTCGAGTGTGAAGAAGATGGTGGTTCTTGCCGTTTTGATTTTGCTTCTTGTCGGAGGAGCTTTCATCTACATGCAAGAAAGAGCATCCGAAGAGCCTGTTGCTTCCGCCTCTTCAGGTGAGGTTCAAAAGAGCCCGAGTGAAACGAAAAAGGTCGCTTCGCCGGCCCAGCCTCAGGAGAGGCAGTCCGAGGAGGCAGCCTCCAAGAGTGAAGAGGCAAATAGTACGGCAGCAGAGCCTGCAGCGAAGAAGGCTGCCGTCGCTGTCGAAGCAGCAAAAAAGAGCGAAGAACCCGAACCTTACGTGCCAAAAGAGAATCCTGTTTTGACTCCTACCGTAAAGCTTTGGTTCGGCATTATAGATTTGAGCGGCAAGAAGAGAGTGGCAAAGACCTCGGCCGACCCTTACGAGATAGATTTCAAGGGAAAGAAGCTTCTTGTCACGGGGCATGGAAAATTTGAGATAAGCGACTCTTTCGGAAACCTTTTCAAGTACAACGACGCAAAGAAGCACTACTTTCTCATAGATGACGGAATGGTAAAGGAGATACCGGTTTCGGAGTTCAAACGCCTAAACGGGGGTAGGATTTGGTAAGAAAGTTTTTGGCCCTTTCTCTCTTTGCGACACTTCTGTCGGCCCAGGTGGTGCTGGAGAAGGTGCGCTCTTTGATGGATGAAGAGAGATACAGCTCCCACGTCAAGCTTCTCTCTTTGCTCTTTGAAGATGAAGAGGCGTATATGAAAAGCTCGAGCGTCGATATGGTCAAGGTCGCTGCGACGCTTGAAGAGAACGGCCTTCTGAGCCTTGATCTGCCAACCGTTCAGAAGGTGGAGATGACGTTTGAGTATGGCGGCGAGAATCCCCTCTTTTTTTTGAAACTGATGAACGACACTTTAAGAAACATAGGGCTCTCTTTCATATTGACGAAAGAGGCGACCCTCGATAAAGAGGGATTTGTCTGGAAGATACTTTTCGAAGCCAAGAGCGTTCCCGACCCGGTTCTTCTTGCCAAGCGTCTGGAGAGAAACGGTGCCGAAGTTTTGGACCTGGAGCGGATAGAGGCGAACAGGTGGAGGTACCGCATAGGTATGCAGAGCGCCAGGATAGATGCGAAGCCTATTTTGCCCGGAGAGTCTTTGAAGGTAGTTCGCCCCATAAGGCCCGTTTGGATGGATGTAGGTCGCATTAAACGTCTCGTCATTAGAGAGATGCCGGGAAGCCACTGGTACCCGGACGTCGTGGTTTATGATAAAATGCTGCATATTTTATCTATGAAGCAGAGTGAAACCCGTACAAGATATTTGAACCTCAGGCTGCCGTCGGATGCGGCGTATGTAAAGATAAGCGACCGCTTTACGCTCGAAAATCTGCGCAGCGGAGTGAAACTTACCGCAAAAGGTGAAAGATAGATAATGTTTGATGAAATAGAGTTCGAAAAGCTAAAACGGCTGCCCAAATATGTATTTGCCGAAGTGAACGACCTTAAAATGGCTGCAAGGCGTGCAGGCGAAGATGTTATAGACTTCAGTATGGGAAATCCGGACGGCCCTCCCTCCAAAAAGATAATAGAAAAGCTCGTGGAGTCTGCCAAAAAGCCTAAAACACACGGTTATTCGGCAAGCAAAGGTATATACAAACTGCGGCTTGCCATCTGCAACTGGTACGAAAGACGCTACGGCGTAGCGCTCGACCCTGAAACGGAAGCGGTCGCGACGATGGGGAGCAAAGAGGGTTACGTACATCTGGTGCAGGCCATAACGAACCCCGGAGATACCGCCATAGTCCCAGATCCGACCTACCCGATACACTCCTACGCCTTTATGCTTGCAGGTGGTGCGGTAAAAAAGATGGAGCTTGTTTTCGACGAAAACTACAGGGTAGATGAGGATATATTTTTCAAAAATCTTAAAAAAGCGCTGATAGAGTCGGTTCCAAGGCCAAAATATGTCGTCGTGAACTTTCCGCACAACCCAAGCACCGCTACGGTTACGCCGGCATTTTACGAAAGGCTCGTAGATACGGCGAAAAAGGAGCGCTTCTATATAATAAGCGATATAGCCTACGCGGACATAACCTTCGACGGGTACAAAACTCCCTCCATACTTGCCGTTGACGGCGCCAAGGATGTCGCGGTAGAGAGTTATACCCTCTCCAAAAGCTACAACATGGCCGGTTGGAGAGTCGGCTTCATAGTAGGAAACCCGAAGCTTGTAGGCGCCCTTCAAAAGATAAAGAGTTGGCTTGACTATGGAATGTTCACCCCTATTCAGGTTGCAGCCACCATAGCTCTGGACGAGCTTGAGGGTGAGGTGGAGCATACGATAGAGAAGTATAGAAAGCGTCGCGACGTTCTTATAGATGCCTTCGGCAAAGCGGGATGGCATATAGAAAAGCCTAATGCGAGCATGTTCGTTTGGGCGAAACTCCCGAAGGAGGCTCTGCATCTTGGCAGTCTCGAGTTTTCCAAAAAACTACTTACAGAAGCGAAAGTCGCCGTAAGCCCCGGCATAGGCTTCGGCGAATACGGCGACCAATATGTCCGCATCGCTTTGATTGAGAACGAAAAGCGGATACGCCAGGCGGCACGGAATATCAAGAAGTATCTCAAGAGCTTGAGAGAGGAGAGCTGAGAGTGAGCTTAGCTTTTCGTAGAGCACCGAAGGTGCGCCGGGCCGGAGGGACGAATAGTCAACGACAACTGCTTGTCGTTGGCCGTCCCGCACGACGATCGCCATGTGCCTATGCACGGCGAGACGTCGGGATGCCAAGCGGCCAC
>JALSPH010000096.1 GCA_026986055.1 Campylobacterales bacterium | reverse complement strand
CGCCCCCAGCCTACAAATCTGTTGTCAAAACCGTTTATTTGCAGAATGTCGCTGCGAAAGAGGGCGAAGTTGCAGGTTCTAACTCCTTTTAGCGAGTCGCTCTTTTTTGAAAATAGAGTTTTTAAAATGGTCGAGTGAATGGCGTTTTTCCTGTTTTTGAGCCCTTTTGAAAATATATTGAACTCGAAATTTTGTTCCCTTAAGGCATGCTCTGTCGCCTCTTTTGAAAGAAGGACTCTTGAGCCCTGTACGAAACACCCTTTATGCGCCTCTTTTGAATGATCGAGTATAAAAGATGGATGAAGAAGCATATCTCCGTCGATCATAACTATATAGTCGCCGCTGCTTAGTGCGATGGCTCTGTTTCGCGACATAGCCGCTCTAAAGCCTCTATCCTCCTGCCAGGCATGAAGTATGGGGATAGAGCTTTTGGCTGCCGCCTCATCTATGACTCTTTTGGTCTCGTCACCGCTTCCGTCGTCCGCTACGACTATCTCGTCGGGTACTTTTGTTTGCTCAAGTGCGCTTTTAATAACTAGCTTAAGAGCGTCGGGACGGTTGTAGGTGGTTATGATCAACGAAACTTTCACTCTGCTTCCTTCCGCTTCTCGTACAATTTCATATATTTGTAAAAGACTCCGTTTGCGTTTGAGACACTAATAAGCAACCCCTCATACCCGCACAGAAAACCTCTTTGCAGGAAGTAGTTTTTGAAAAAGGCAAAGAGAGCCCTGAAAAATGCTTTTGAAGGAGATGAGGGTTTTTTGTTTTGTGTAGCATACAGGGTGGAGTAGCTCTGCATCTTTGCGATGAGAGACTCCACGCTGTCGAAAGGGTAGTGCCTTATGAGACCTTTTAGATGGATGGTTTTGACTCCATCTTGGGGCTGGAGAGATTCATGTACCATTGCGTCACTGAAACGAGCGCTATTTTTGTTGTATAGGCGGGTGACGACGTCAGGGTACCAGCCGCAGCACTTTATCGCTTTCTTTCTGTAGTGGTTGAGCCGTGAAATGGAGTAGAGATGGTCTATCTTTTTTGGATTCAACATTTTTATGGAGTCTATAAGCTCTTTGGAGACTATCTCATCGCTATCGACTGAAAATATCCACTCGTTTTTTGCAAATTCTGCAGCCAGATTTTTCATAGGACCGAACCCTATAAATTCGTGTTTGAATATTTTGACATTTTCATATTTGGAGGCGATTTCAAGAGTGGAGTCGGTCGAACCGTTGTCGAGAATGACAACTTCATCGAAAGGTTTCAGTGCATTTAGAGACTCTTTTAGATACTTTTGCGAGTTTTTCGTAAGTATCGTTACGCTGATTTTTTCAACCACGCTTCAACCTCTTTGAAAATTGTTTCCGGCTCTATGGCGTAGAGGCAGTCGCTTCTGCCGTGTCTGTCGTCACACCCGGCTTTTCCGCAGGCAACGCACTCCATGTCGGCTTGAAATATAGTTATGTTGCCATATTTTTGTAGCGGTACGCTCTCTTTCGTACCTCTATGTAAAGAGTTGCACCAGGGAGACCATATTTGCGGCAGTGTAGGACCAAATATGGCGAAAACCTCTTTATCGAGAGCGGCTGCTATATGCATATTGAGTGTATCCATCCCGATATATCCTTTCGATGCCGCACAAAGAGCTACGAAACCATCCAGTGAAGTTTTTCCTATAAGGTTTTTTACATTTGAAAACTGAGGCAGCTCGTCGCTTATACGCATATCTATTTGGCCGGGCCCTCCCGTGACGACTATCTCTATATCAAGAGAGCTTAGCATCTCAAGCAGCCTCTCTCTTAGATGTTTTGGGTAGATTTTATAGTCGTACTGGGCGCTTGGGTGGAAAATTATAAACTCTTTTTTCGTATCGAAACCCAGCTTTTGCAACTCTTTTTCGGCACTCTCTTTTACAAAGGCGCGAACCTCCCTATCTTTTGTGTCAAACCCAAGGAGCTTCAGGGGTACTGTATTGTGCTCCACTATGTGCATGTTTGAAGAGTACTCGAAAAAGCGGGACAAAAGGGCTCTTTTCCACCAGGATTTTACTTTTTGAGGCTCTACGCATGAGATGGCAAATTTTGAAAAGAGCCTTGCGTACAGTACGCTCCTGTCGCTTGTGGTCAGGTTGATGGCAAGATCGTATGAGCCAAAAAGTTTTTTTATGAGTGAGAGCTCCTCTTTGAACCTCTTTGCGACACCCTCTTTTTTCCAAGTGTAGTCGTATGTGAAGATATCGTTTATATATGGCAAAAGCTTTGCGGCAGCCAATGTGTCACGATTTACGAGCATATCTATTTTTGCCTTCGGAAACTTGGTATGTAACCTCTCTATAAGAGGAGATGAGAGAAATACGTCACCGTTTGAGCGCTGAACGATGACCAAGATAGCTTCAGGACTCTTCAACTCTGCCTCCAAAGAGAAGTGCTGCAATATATGCGAAAAAGAGTGTCGTGTAGTGCCCCAGCAGATAGGAGTCGCTTAGCATGATGGTTAGAAAAAGAAGTATAAATGCGTAGCGCACACCCCTATACCCATCATCTGTTCGGTAAGCGATTTTCGCCAGAGAGAAAAAGATGGCCAAGAGAAAAAGAAGACCCACTACGCCGAACTGTACCAATGTAAATATGTAGAAGTTGTGTGGTTGGGAAGTGGCTCTTACTTTGGGTGTCAACTTTTCGTTAATCCTCTTATACTCTTTTTCAAAACTACCGGTTCCGAACCCGAATAACGATCTCTCTTTTATGAGCTCAATGGAGTTGAGCGTGAAGTTGATGCGAAGTCCTACTGAAGTATGAGGATTGGTATGGAAGTTGGATACGTTGTGGTATGCAAGCATCATCCTGTCATGAAAAGGTTTGTTTAAAAAGAATACCAAGACAATTCCCGCAACGGCCGTAGCCAGCAGCAGAAGCATCTTTTTGAACTCAGTTCTGAATTCGTAGGCTAGATAGAATAGCAAGATAACCATAAAACCTATTTGTCCAGCTCGACCTCCGCTGATGAAGATGTTAAGAGACATCGTTACCATAAAGATGGAATAGATAACTTTTACTGTAGTGTTCGCATCTTCGTGAAAAAGACGATGAAGAAGTAAAATCACAGCAAATGCAACCATTGGTGAGTAAGATAGATGACTTACGAAAGGGGTAGGGTATGGTTCTCTTGCATAATCATGCCAAGGAATATGAACAAGATCGAAATACATCATATAAGATAATATTTCAGAGATGAAAATAGCTGCCAAAAAAGCATTCAGCGCCTTTTTTATATACTCTTTCCTTACCACGGAGAGGATGATCGGCATAAATAGCAGTATCTGCTCTCTCCCTATGATTTTAAGAAGTCCTGTTTTAGGGTCGCTGCTATATATAAGGCCGATAAAGTGAATCAGGAAAAAGAGAATTATCGCAACGGCTGCCTCGTTGCTCTTTATGCGCTCCCACTTTTTTTTAAAATCT
>JALSPH010000095.1 GCA_026986055.1 Campylobacterales bacterium | reverse complement strand
GGGGCGGCGGTACGAGGCTGACAGAAAAGGGCAAAGAGTATATCAGAATTTTCAAAGAGATAGATTCATTGCAGCAGAAGGTTTTGGGGCTTCTTGGCGAAAAGGCCAAGGGCTACGAAACTCTTTACGCTTTCAGCAGTAGGCTGACACTGCAAACGAGCGCCAGAAACCAGTATCTGGGCGAAGTCGTTTCGATAGAGACAACAAAAGTGGGAGCGGATATTCTTCTGAAGATCGGTCAAGATCATACGATAAAAGCATCCATAACCAGAAAGAGCGCCAAAAAGCTTGGAGTTAAACCCGGAATGGAACTTTTCGCTCTCATAAAAAGCAGTTGGGTCACACTTTCGAAAGATGGTGACGGAAGCGGTAAGATGAACGCTTTGCCGGGTGTAGTCAAAGAGGTTGAAAGAGATAGCGGTCGTATAGAGGCAAGAGTCTTGCTAAATAGCCAAAACGACATAGTAGCGGTTATGGAGAGCGAGAAGTTTTCAAAGTTCGGCTTCAACATAGGCGACGAGGTTTACGCTCTATTTAATCCATCCGACGTGATATTGGCAAGATAGTAGATAGCTCTATATTTAAGCTTTCATTATGATTGGTAGGTTACAATGTCGTTATATATTTTTAAATATAACGCTTACCGAGCTGAAAGGAGAGGCTTTTGAGAGGCTCGAAGATTTTGATCGCGCTTTTTGCAGCAAATCTACTGACTTGCAATATACCGCTCTTTGCGGAGCAGAAGGCTGTTTTGAACGGCAACAGAACTGTTACATACACCAAAACTCCTCCTAACGTCGACCACCTCTCCGAACTTCTCTCAAAGGCTCTTTTTTACGGCAGGTTGAGGATGAATACCTTTATCTTCAAATGGAAAGATGAGGTTGCGGGAGTCAGAAAAGATAACTGGGCTGCGGCTTTCGGAGGCTCTATTCTTTGCAAGTCGGCTTCGTTCAAGGGTGTGAGTGCCGCTGCCGCTCTTTACACCTCCCAAAATCCCTGGCATATGAGCAGCGGCGACGTCGTTTATCTTAAGGCAGGAAAAGACGCGACGAGCAGGTATGCCGTTTTGTCCGGCGATGGTTGGGGTATGAGCACCCTCGCCCAAGCCTATCTTCAATATAGAAGAGAGAGTTTTGAGTTTCGTGCCGGAAGGCAGCTTTTCGAGACTCTTCTGACGGCATCGAACGATACGAAGATGATTCCGAACGCTTTCGAGGGGTATAGTTTCACCGCTTCTATCGCCGGCGGAACTTTAAAAGGCGGTTACCTTACGAAACAGAAACTCAGAGACCATACCTCTTTTCACCATATTTTGGCTTACGGTGACGACCCTGCCGACCCATACGCAAAGTATAGAGAAAACGACGACTCTGCTATGCATAGAGGTTTGACCCTCTCCAAACTCTCCTCCAACGGAATCGACGACAGGCTGATCGTAGCGCAGTATGATAGGAGTCGGGAGAAGTCAAGGCTGCTTCTGAACTACACTGCCGTTCCCGAGCTTCTCTCGTATGCCGCTCTGGAGCTTGGCTACAAGTTTGCAGCGGCCGGCATGAGTGTGGCTCCGGCTTTCAGGTATCTTCGCCAATTCGACGAAGGTGCGGGTGCCATAGGCGGAGCTAACTTGAAAAATAGTACCGAAGGCTACAAAAATCCAGACTCTCTCGACGGGGCACTTTATGCTCTCAGGGTAGATCTCGGCAAAGGGGCTTTCAGAACGAGAGTGGGGTACTCCAAAACGGCCGACAAGGCAGATATCGTCGCACCGTGGAGAGGTTTTCCCACCGGAGGTTTCACCAGGGCGATGGGGCAGTACAACTGGTATGCGAACACGAAAAGCTATATGGTCCGTTTCGATTACGATTTTGGCAAGGGCGGGTATGTTCCGGGCTTGAAGTGCGCACTTCGGTATGTCTTGCAAGATTTCGACGACAAAAAGCCTGGTGTCCAAGCCGATTCGGAAGTTTTGAATTTCGATGCTATAGAGAAGTTCGACTCCATAGCCGGTTTGGAACTTCGCTTCAGAGCGGCTATCTCTTACGGAAAGAGCCAGAGTTTTCCGGTACCCAAAGCCGATCCATCCTATAGCGATGTCAGATTTGAAATGAACTATCTCTTTTAAGGGGCAAGATTGAAAAGAGTTCTCTTTTTGCTACTCTTCATCGCGGCTATACTCGATGCAAAGGGTTTGACGGTAGCGGCTGCGGCCAATGTTCAGCATGCCGTAGATGAGTTGTGCAGAGCTTTTGAAAAGAGGAGCGGGGTAGAGGTAAAGATGGTGAGCGCCTCTTCGGGGAAATTGACGGCACAGATCGAAAGAGGGGCTCCGTACGATATATTTCTATCTGCAGATATGAGGTATCCGCTCTACCTGAAGCGAAAGGGATACGCCATAACGAAGCCAAAGGTTTACGCCCACGGCAAACTGGTGCTTTGGTCTTTGAAAGGGGTCGATCTGAAGAGGGGGTTGGAGTCGCTGAGAGATGAGAGAGTTTCACATATCGCGATACCGAATCCAAAAACCGCCCCCTACGGAAGGGAGGCGCTAAAGGCGCTTAAAGCAGCCGGAATTTACGAAGATATAAGAGATAGGCTCGTATATGCCGAGAGTGTTTCGCAGACAAACAGATATATAGCCTCAAAAGCGGTAGAAGCGGGCATAACGGCAAAGTCGGTAGTTTTGTCGCCGAAGATGAGAGGGGTCGGGGAGTATGAAGAGATTGAGAGTTCTTTTTACGACCCGGTGCTTCAGGGGGCGGTAGTTTTAAAACATGCAAAAAAGAGCGGTATGAAAGAGGCAAAAGCCTTCTACGACTTCATTTTCGGCGAAGAGGCGAAAGAGATTTTCAAAAAGTACGGGTATCTTTTGCCATGAACTCTCTTGAAGGGGTGGTTCTAAGTATAGAGAGGGTTGCGGAGCTTTCGAAAGTGGATGTCGAGTGCAGAGGGAGCGTGGTGACTGCATATATGGTAGGCGAGGGGCACGATACGCCGCGGCTGGAGGTTGGAAGCGAAGTTCTGGTTCTTTTTAAAGAGAGTGAAGTGGCGCTTGCGAAAAATTTCTGCGGAGAGATAAGCCTAAGAAACCGCTTTAGGGGAAAAATAGAAAATATCGAAATAGGAAGCCTACTTGCTGAGATTACGCTTGAGTTTGAAGATGTAAAGATTGTTTCGGTTATCAGTCGCGCCGCATGCGAAGCTATGAAACTTGAAGTCGGCGAATATGTAACCGCTCTAGTTAAAGCGAACGAGATAACTTTGATGGAGGCAAGATAGTGGAGAGCTCTTTTGAAGCTACGATGCTTCTTACTTTCAAACTTGCACTGGTCACTACGCTGATTTTGCTTCTTATAGGCATTCCTCTTGCATACTATCTTGCATATACCCGCTCGAAGCTCAAGCCCGTTATCGAGACTATCGTAAGTATGCCTCTTGTCCTTCCTCCTACCGTTTTGGGGTTTTACCTGCTTATGGCTT
>JALSPH010000094.1 GCA_026986055.1 Campylobacterales bacterium | reverse complement strand
GAATTTTCCGTCACCTGTCTTGATGAGCGGGTTGATTTCGATCATCTCCGCATCTTTATCCATATATACTTCATAAAGAGCTTTGGCAAACTTGATGAAAGGGCCTATCTCCTCTTTTGCAAGACCTAGACCGAATGCCAACTCTCTTCCGTGGAAACCCTGGAACCCTATGGCGGGGTCAATATTGATCTTCACGATCTTTTCGGGTGTCTCTGCAGCAACTTTTTCTATCTCCATACCTCCTTCGGTAGAAGCCATCATAACGGGCATCTCCGCCGCCCTGTCAAGGAGCATACCGAGGTAGTACTCTTTGGCTATATCTGCACCCTCTTCAATATATACTTTATGAACCACTTTGCCTTCGGGGCCGGTCTGGTGTGTTACAAGAGTCATTCCAAGTATCTGATCGGCAAGCTCTTTTACTTCATCCAAAGACTTGGCGAGCTTCACGCCTCCGCCGAGTCCCCGTCCGCCTGCGTGTATCTGAGCTTTTACGACCCAAAGCTTTCCACCGAGGTTTCTTGCCGCCTCTACGGCTTCATCAGGAGTGAATGCCACCTGTCCGTTGGGAACAGGCACACCATATTTGCGAAAAATCTCTTTCGCCTGATACTCATGAATATTCATCGTTCCATCCTTTTCTTGAATTTCAATCTTTAACTTCGTACTGTTTGCGACCCTCTTCGTATAGGTCGTTGCCGTATGCATCGTTTATAACGGTAACAGGGAAGTTTTCAACACGAAGCATTCTGATCGCTTCCGGGCCCAGCTCCTCGTAAGCGATGACTTTGGCTTCCTTTATAAGCTTCCCAAGCAGCGCTCCAGCACCTCCCGTGGCACCGAAGTATACGGCCTTGTACTTTTTACAGGCTTCCTTTACATCCTGGTTTCGTTTCCCTTTACCTATCATCCCTTTAAGGCCATGTTTGATTAGAGTGGGTGAATAGCTATCCATTCTGTAACTGGTCGTAGGGCCGGCGCTTCCTATCGGGTCACCAGGTTTAGGCGGGGTGGGTCCTACGAAGTAGATAACGGCGCCATCGAGCTGAAACGGAAGCTCCTCTTTGTTTTCTATCAAATCTACAAGCCTCTTGTGAGCCGCATCTCTTGCAGTGAATATGGTTCCTGAGAGATAGACTATATCTCCGGCTTTTAGATTTTCGACATCCTCGTCGCTTAGCGGTGTAGTTAAGTAGTGAACCTGACTCATCATAATATCCTTAAAGCGTTATATGGCTATGTCGGCTGCTGTGACACTGGACATTCACGCTTACCGGCAGACTTGCTATATGGCATGGATTCTTCTCGACATGCACAGCAAGTACCGTCTCCGTTCCTCCCATACCCATCGCACCGATTCCCAGCTTGTTCAACTCGAAAAGAAGCTCTTTCTCAAACTCCGCTACATCTGGATCGGGGTTCGGTTGACCCGCTTCTCTAAAAAGTGCATATTTGCTTGAAATAGCGGCTTTTTCGAACGTACCGCCTATGCCGACTCCGACTATAATAGGAGGGCAAGGGTTCGGACCCGCTTCCGAAATCACATCTTTGACAAAATCAATAACTCCCTCTCTACCCTGTGCGGGAGCGAGTACTCTGGCGCGGCTGACGTTTTCGCTTCCGCCCCCTTTTGCAGCATACTCGATCTCTATTTTGTCACCCTCTACCAGATCGATATGTATAACGGCGGGGAGGTTGTATCCGATCTTCTCTTTGAGATTCTCTCTTGTAAAGCAGTCGCATGTAGAGGCTCTAAGGTACCCCTCTATATACCCTTGCTCGGTACCTTCGTTTATGGCATCTTTCAGAAGGCCTCCAGTTATCTTAACATCCTGGCCGACTTTTACAAAATATACGGCAAGACCGGTATCTTGGCAAAGAGGGCGCTTTTCCGTCCTGGCGATTTCCGCATTTTCAAGCAGCTGTTCCAAAACCTTTTTTGCAACGGGACTCTTCTCTTTCTCATGAGCCTCTTGAAGTTTTTTCATGGCATCCTCGGGCAAATTCGTAGCCGTATGGATAACCATATTTTTTACGGCTTTTACGATATCTTCGTATGCAATCTCTCTCATCACTCACCCTCGAAGAAGTTATGGTTGTTAAGTGAATCGATGAGTGATTTGACCGACTCGACCGACTTTCTGAACATTTTGCGTTCACAGGCGTTCAAAGAGACATTTATGATCTCTTCCGCACCGTTTGCACCGATACTTACCGGAACACCGCTGACTACATCGCTGTACCCATACTCTCCGTCAAGATATACTGCACATGGATAGATCTGCTTGGTATCTTTCAAGATCGCTTCTACCATAATAGTCGTCGCTTTTGCAGGAGCGTAGTATGCAGAACCGGTTTTTAGGTATCCGACTATCTCGGCACCGCCATGCTTGGTACGCTCTACTATCTCGTCTATCTCTTCATCCGTCAAAAGGTCGTTCAGTGGAACTCCGGCAACGGTAGAGTACCTTGGAAGCGGCACCATGTCGTCACCGTGCCCACCCATAACGGATGCACGAATCTGGCCCGCACCGTAACCGAGCTTTTCCTGTATGAAGTAAGCCATTCTGGAGCTGTCCAAAATTCCCGCCATTCCAAGAATCCTGTTTCTCTCGAAACCGCTCTCTCTCAAAGCGACGTAGGTCATCGCATCGAGTGGATTGGATACCATTATGATAATGGCATTGGGTGAAAAAGTCTTGATGTCTCGTACGACCTCTTTGGTTATTTCCGCATTCTTGAGCAGCAGATCGTCACGGCTCATACCTGGAAGCCTTGGGCTTCCTGCCGTAACGACGACAACATCACAATCGCTTAGTTGACTCGGCTCTTCTGCAACAGAAACAATAGTATGGCTTCTGGCTGCGGCAGCCGCCTGACTCATATCGAGCGCCTTTCCTTTGGCTATATCTATCTTGTTGTCACGAAGAATGATTTCGTGGCATACACCGTTCATGGCGAGAATAAATGCCGCCGTAGAACCGACGTTTCCGGCTCCTACTATTCCGACACGTTTTCCTTTTCCCATTGGCAATCCTTTTCGTTTATTTTTGAGCCTGCCGTCTCGGGAGACTTTGAGTTATTTTTGTAATTGAAGGGACTAATGAAGATAAACGAATAAAACTTCTTCTCAAAGCTTTATCCACCTATCTTTTTCCCCGCCGAAAGGCGGAGAAAAGATCGCCGTTAGGCGATAGAGTCGATTATTTTGTTGAGAGTCTCACTTGGACGCATAGCCTTTTCAGCTTTAATGTCATCCATATGATAGTAACCGCCTATATCTTGAGGTTTTCCTTCGGTTGCAAGGATTTCGGATACAATCTTCTCTTCATTGGCTTTAAGCTGCTCCGCAACGGGTGCAAAATGGGCTGCAAGGTGAGGAACTTTATCCTGCTTGGCAAGCTCTTCCGCCCAATACATTGCAAGATAGAAGTGGCTTCCTCTGTTGTCGAGTTCACCACATTTCCTAGAGGGTGACTTACCGTTGTCAAGCAGT
>JALSPH010000093.1 GCA_026986055.1 Campylobacterales bacterium | reverse complement strand
AATATCACCCTTTTTACCTCCGTTCTGGTACGGGCACTTTCAAAGAAGCACTCTCTTACGGGGTAGTCCACATACTCCTCTTCGTATGAGCTGAAGAAGCGTTCGGCAAAGGGTTTCAAAAGTTTGTTGAGCCTGCCGCTTACCGCGTTTTGCTCATGTATATAGAGAGGGATTCCACGTATCACGGAGGCAAAAGAGGCGGGTGCGGCAGAAAATCCGCCCACACTCAAAACCGCCTCTATCCTCTCCTCTTTCATGAACCTCGCAGCCTCCAAAGATGAGCGCACCGCCCGAAAAAGAGAGGCAGCTTTGGAAAAGCCCCTTTTGTCCACGACACCGCGGGAGGAGAGAAAAATCTTCTTTGCAAACCCCTCTTCATCTTCGAACCAGACCCTATCCTGCCCGCTTGTCGAACCGATGTAGTACGGCTCCACCCCCATCTTAAGAAGCTCCTCTTTGACGGAGCGTACTATCGCAAGGTGCCCACCGGTCCCGCCACCGGTCAGAAGCACGGAACGACGACACTTTTCCATCTCACCCCCTTACCTAACACCTAACACCTTGAACCTTAAACCCACTAACCTTCTCACCCTCTCACCCTCTCATACTCCCCCTCCAGCATCTCAAGAAGCTTTTCGTAAGTGATGTCCGGAGTTTTAGCCAAAATCTCCTGCATCACCGCATTATCTTCTCTCCCGTTCCACACCTTTATGTATGTACCCTCTTTGTAGCCGTGCGTCTGCCTGAACTGGTTGAGGGCATTTTTACCGATATAGAGGCGATAGAGCTCATCGAAACTCATACCTACCGCATCGACGCACTCCCAAAACTTCTCCAGAAGCTCAAGCCTGTAGACTTCATCGTCACTCTTGACTAAAGCGATAGCCATAAAATCTTCAAAAGGCGCCAAAAGCTCCTCTATGCGTGCGTTGTCCGACTCGCTCCACACTGCAGGCAGCTTCACGGCACTCTCTCTCATAGCCTCCAAAGAGATCTCTGCCGCCTCTTCCGGAGTATGAAAGCGTAAAATATAACTCATGACAAAGTGCCATATATCGACCATCTCTATACGAATATTCTCTATGTCTATGCCGCCCGCAACGTTTTTCCAGTGTTTCCAGCTGAAGCTGTCTATAAGCTCCGCACTCTCCATCACCATACATCTCTTCCAGTTCACGACCTTGCCCAGCTTCGTGACTCCATCACGCCAATTAGGACCGTTGGTGTCGTCGTTGAGCCTCTCTTGAAGTCTATACATCTCCTCCAGCTTTTGAACCCTCTCTCTTATCACCTAATCTCCTCTTTTCAAAGTTTTGCCTTTTTGCTCATAGAAAGAGCAAGCCCCATCCCTATAGAGAGCGCCAATATCTGCGATCCACCGTAACTTAGAAACGGGACGGCTATCCCTTTCAGCGGTATAACTCCGCTTATTCCCAGTGCGTTTATAAGAAAGGCCACCCCTATGACCATAGCAAGACCGACGCAGTATAGGTAATATACCGACTTTTCACTGCGTCCTGCAATTTTAAGCAGTCTGAAAATTACGAAAATCATAAGAGCGACCACCATCGACACACCGGCCACTCCTATCTCTTCTGCCATACCCGCCATCACGAAGTCTGTATGAACTTCACTCAAAAAACCGAGCTTCAAAACTCCGTTGCCAAGACCTGTACCGAAAAGCCCTCCGTGGTGGATGGCATGCAAAGAGTTGCTTATCTGATATGGCTCTTCGGCCAGGTCCACTTTCGGAACTTTGGCGGCCCACTGGGGAAAGAGTTTCGCCAGAAGGTTTTGAAGCATGAACCACCACCCTTTGAAACGCTCGATACGGTGCGGAGAGGTAGCGATAAAACCTGCAATGGCGACCAAAGCCATAAGTATGGAGAATGCGAAAAACTTAAGACTGCTTCCGGCAAAGATCATCATAACAAGAAGGGTCGCCGCCAGAACCACGACCTGACCGAGATCGTTCTGAAAGATAGCGATAATAAACATAATAACGACGAAAAATATAATGTACGGGAGGAGCATTTTAAGCTCCTCTTTAAGGGTGTATCGATGCTCCTTTTCCCGCTCCGCATGGAGAGGAAGCACCTTTCTCGAAAAGCTCCACGCTAAAAAGAAGACGAACCCTATTTTGAAAAACTCCACGGGGGCCAAAGAGATCGGGCCCAGTCGTATCCACCGTTTTGCACCTCCAACCTCTTTGGCCAACTGCTCGGGCAAAAACGGGAGTGCGACCATCAAAAGCATAGATAGCATCAGTAGCGTAAATCCTGCAGGGATGACTATCTTGTCCGGGTCCTGGCGAGCCAAAAACCACATTATTACTATTCCGGCCATACCCGCTATGAATTGGCGTATAAAGAAGTGGTAGGGCTGAGTATTGAAAAGAAGAACGGTATAAGCAGAAAGTGAGTAGCTGAAAACCATGCCGATGACTATGAGGGCGGTAACGGCAAGAAAAAGGGGTCGGTCTATCATCTGCTCTCTTTGACTTTGTCTTGAATAAACTATTTCGATATTATATCAGACTATGAGATATGTCGCAGTGAGATTTTTGGAAGGTTGACACAGATAAATATGCGATACGGCTACACGATTCTGCTCACATTTTTACTTCTTTTGACCGGTTGCGTCTCCCATGACAAAAAGGAGCGTAAAGAGGTGGAAAAACCGGACTTTCTGCGTTTTAGCGTAAACTCCTACACTCAAACCATGCAGATACTGGACAACCTTGGCTATACAAAAGAGAGATTTTCCAAAGGGATGAAAAGGGTACCCAGAGTAGTCATTACCAGAGTATCGAAAAGGTGGCAAGAGCAGGCCGACAAGATACCTGTAGAGACCAAAAAGAGTATCTTTCTGCGTCTCATGGCCTCCGGTGCTCTCATAGCGAACGAGGAGATAGCGAAGGAGAGAAAAAAGCTTCTTGCAATCCTGAAAGAGCTCTCGACCGGTCCTATTTCTCGAAAAGAGAGCGAGTGGCTAAGAGAACTGGCACTTAAATACAGAGTCCTCAAGAGCGAAGATGGCATCTTGACAAAGAGCGACCTTGAAGAGCTTGTGAAAAGAGTCGACATAGTTCCGCCCACCATCGTCGTAGCTCAAGGAGCCGTTGAGAGCGGCTGGGGGACTTCCCGCTTCGCCGTAGAAGGCAACGCCCTATTCGGGCAGTGGAGCTTCAGTGACGGTGCCATGAAACCGAAAGAGCAAAGGTCACACTTGGGAAATTACGGCCTTGCAACCTTCAAATCCCCTCTAGACTCCATACGCTCATACATGCTGAACCTCAACACCCACCCCGCATACAGAGAGTTCAGGGAGCTACGAGCGCAGCTAAGGGCCCACAACGAGCCTCTTAAAGGGGAGTATATGCTCTTTACCCTCGAACGATACTCCGAAAGAGGGTTCGAGTATATAGAGGAGCTTGAAAAGGTCATAAGGGCCAACAATCTAAACTGGCTCGACGATGCAGAGCCGGCAGAGAACAAGCTTGTAGTAATAGA
>JALSPH010000092.1 GCA_026986055.1 Campylobacterales bacterium | reverse complement strand
CAAAAGATCGGCAAGGTATGGATTTTGCTCTTTTATCTCTACCGGCGTAACTGTATAGAGCTTTTTAAGATCGACGGCATCTTTTGGAACTTTGTACCACTCTTTCCCGCTTTTGAAATAGAGGTATGCTCCATCTATTTTGGCATCCTCCACAAGAGAGTTCTCTATCAGATTTTGAGCAGTGGTTGCATCTATCAGATGGGATCTGTCTCTTAGAATGGCAAAAGCCAAAATAGAAGCGACCAAAATGGCCGAAACAGCCATAATGTAGCGGTTCTTTTTAGAGACGTCCACGATTGCCCTCCTTCGCTGCCTCGAAACTCTCCAGCATGAGCCACTCCCCTTTTATGTCGCGCTCGGACTCTATCTCGATTTTGTTGAAGTATTGATCGAGCCCTACATATTTCCCCTCTTTTTCGCTCTCTACCAAAACCTCCAAAGCAGAGTCTAAGGAGCTTCTGAAAATATAGTTTTTCTCTCTTACGATTTGTGTTAGCTCTCTATGTCTGCTTTTTGCTATATCGCCCGGAACCTGAGGCTTCATCGTACTGCTTGGGGTTCCGTCTCGCTTTGAGTAGGTAAAGGCGTGAATATGCGTAAGAGGAAGCATTTTAAGCCTCATAACGGCCTCTTTCCACTCATCTTCACCCTCCCCCGGATGGCCGACGATAAAATCGGTTCCTATTGCGTAGCCTGCTTCTGCAATCTCCTCAAAGAGCTTCAAATCATCTTTGAACCTGTTCCTTCGGTTCATAAGCTCAAGCATCCTGTCGGATGTGTGTTGCAAAGCTATATGAAGATGTTTCGCCATCCAGGGCTCTTTCAATATCTCTTTGAACTCATCCGTTATCTGTATCGGCTCGAGCGAACCGACCCTGATGCGCCTTACCCCGCGAATGAGACTCATTCTCTTCATAAGTTTCGCTATCGAGTCACCTCTCTCTTTACCGTAACTTCCTACATTCGTACCGGTAAGTATGAACTCTCCAAAGCCGTTGGCGGCAAGTTTTTCAACCTGCTTTAAAATTATATCTTCTCTTTGGCTCCTGGCATCTCCCCTAACATACGGGATGATACAGTAACTGCACCTGAAATCACACCCCTCCTGAATCTTGATGAAAGCGCGAGATTTACCGACGAACTGCTCCACGACCGTCGTATCTATATGCTCCAGATCTCCAATCTCATAAAAGCGCTCTTCTCTTTTCAAAAAGCGGCTAATCTTCTCTTTTTCGCTATGCCCGAAAACTCCGTCCACTTTATTGCTCTTAAAGAGAGACTCCCCTTTTGTAATTGCACCGCAACCGGTCAAAAAGATCTTCGCCTTCTCATTTTTTCGTCCAACCTGGTTTATATAGCCGCGCACGCCGCTGTCGGCACCGTTTGTAACCGTACAGGAGTTTACGACTATAACGTCCGCCTCCTCTTCGCTTTTGGCGATTTCAAACTCTCCTAGTCTTGATATCATCACCTGAGTATCGAACTGGTTGGTTCGACATCCGAATGTTTTGAAAAATACTCTTTTCATAACGAAATGGTACTCTCTGTCAAATCGGGAAGTGTAGGCTTCTTCCTCGCTTTTTCAAGATAGAGATGTTGTGAAGGATATGCTATGACTATATCTTCCTCCTCTTTGATAAGGTCAAGTATTTCGGCCGAAATGGTACTTCTAAGCGTCAATGTAGCATAGGCGTTCGTCATGTACCAGAGACTGATGCGTATTCCGTTCTCCTCTATGAAAGAGTAGACCCTGGGCTCGACGTTCGTGTTTTTAAGACTGTACTTCGCCCTCAATTTATTGAGCTGCTTTCTTGTGATATCCGTATACCCTTTGGCGTACTTTTTCGCCGTTTCTCTGGCGATATGTTGCGCCTTTTTATGGTTGGAGTTGAAAGTTATCGTGAAGTCTATCCCGTCCCATACCGTCTTTAACGTAGCATGGGTGTAGTTTGCTATCATATCGGTAAATATGTAGTTGTTCGGTATAAATATGATTCTCCCTGCACGGCGGTTGTGCTTGTACGTCGTCAAGGTTATATCTTCAAGCATCGTGATACGAAGCAAAGAGATGTCTAGCACGTCACCGACATACATCTTGCCATCTTTATCGACCCTGATTCTGTCCCCGACATGAATGGAGCCTCCAAGAACTATAACGAGCCATCCGAGCATACTCATGAACCAATCTTTCATAGCGATGGCGATACCGGCGGAAGCGAAGCCCAAAACGGTTACAAGGTAGGATACGTTCTCTATATATGCGAAGAGTAGAATTATGAGCACAAGAAAGAAGAATGTGAAGTTTATAATCTTGTTCGCCATATAGAAACGTTCGTTGTCTGTGATGGTTCTTTTGACAAGCCACTTGAAAAGTAGTACGAAAAGAAGAATTATAAGTACGGCGATGCCGATGGTTCCGGCCTTTTTCGCCTGCTGCTTTATCTGTTCGGTCAGACGCAGCCTTATTTCGTCAACCTTCTTTTTATAAACTATGAGAGCGGTCTGGTGCAGAGAGAGTGCATCCTCTGCCTCCTCGAGCTCTTTAAGAGTTCTATCCAGCTCCTTCTGCCTCTCTTTTTTCTCCTCCTCAAGCTCGACCAACTCTTTGAGAATAGAGGCTTTTTTGTTCAAAATATCGATGAATGTCTTCAGAGAGTCTATCTCGTATTCGAACCTGTTGAGCTGCTCATCCAACTGTTTTATATAAGAGAATGCGCTTATGATAGCTACAGGGTTAGTTACGGTCGGAACCTCTTTTATCTCCTTTGGCGTGATCAAGGTTTTGAAAGGGTTGGAGCGGTAATCTTTCAACAGATCCAGCTGCTCCTGCAGCTTCAGTTTCTCCTCTTCAAGTTCACGTATAACGGTTCTGTAACGGCTCGGCCCCTTTCTTTTATAACCCTTTATCTTGCGTTCGATCTTTTTTATCTTCTCTTCCATATCCACGTAGGCAAGATGGTTGGCGTAGATCTTCTGCCATACACTCTCCTGATTTAGTTTCCTGTCGACGCTTAGCAGCTCGTTTTTGAGCTCCTTTATCTGCTCCTTGATACGCTGCTGCGTCAGGTTTTCGTCTGCATTAGCTACGGAAGTATCGTTGCTCTCTACCTGGGCAACCGAGAGTGTGACGGCAAACAACAGAAAAAACAGTACTCTTCTAAAGCTCAACTCTTCTTGCCTTTTTCGTAATTTCTCAAAAGATCTACAACCACACTCTTTTCCGGGTTTTCAACCATCCGGTAGCGCCCTATCGACTCGGGAACAATGAAAGTTATTTTATTGTCGTGGCTCTTTTTGTCGAGGAAAAACGTATCGTAAAAACGCTCGGCAGATTCGATTTCATAGTCGGTAGGAAGCCCATATCGCTTCAGAAGACTCTTCACCCGATCCGCCTCCTCTTTACTGAAAAGGCCGATCTTTATGGCCAGTTCATTGGCCATGACCATCCCTATCGCGACAGCCTCTCCATGCAAAAGGTTTCCGTAACCGCTGAAGTTTTCGATGACGTGAGCGAAG
>JALSPH010000091.1 GCA_026986055.1 Campylobacterales bacterium | reverse complement strand
GGATGACAGCTAAAAGAAAAGCAGAGATCGTCATGGAGATTTTCCAAGGGAAAACTACAGTAGCAGAGGTATCTCGTCAATACGATTTGACACCTGCCCAGATCGAGGATTGGATGGAAGAAGCCCGTAAAGGAATGGAGAATCAGCTTCGTGCCCGCCCTAAAGATATCGCCGCTTTTGACACGAAGAGAAGATCAAAGAGATGAAAGCGGTCATCGGAGAGTTGACCTTAGAAAATATTGCTTTAAAAAAGTACGACGCTTTTGACTCGGGGAAGAGAGGAAGTGATGCAAGTGCAGAGCGAAATGAAACAAGAGGGACATCACGTCACCATCGCTCAGCTGAGCCGCTGGTTCGGTATTCCCAGACGCACACTCTATTACCGTTCCAAGCCAAGAACTCCTAAACTTGACGAAGGGCGTGTCCAAAAAGTCAAAGAGAAGATGGAGGAGTTCCCTACATACGGATACCGTAGACTTGCAATACTAACAGGAATGAATAAAAAGGCGGTTCAGCGAATCTTGCAACTAAAAGGGTGGCAAGTGAAGAAACGTTCCAAGGGGCATAGGCCACGGGCCAAAGCGATGCCTTCATGCACGACGAAACCCAATACGCGGTGGGCGATAGACATGACAAGAATCTGGTGCGGAAAGGATCGCTGGAGTACCCTGGCCGCCGTAATAGATACCTGTACCCGAGAGATCGTCGGAATCAGACTCTCCAAAAGCGGTAAAGCCAAAACGGCAGAAGCCGAGTTGCAGGAAGGGCTGATCTACCGATTCGGAAAACTTCAAAGACTGGAAAAACCCATCACTCTACGAAGTGACAACGGCCTGGTCTTTAGCAGCAGGTCTTTTACAAAGACCGTCAAAGCATACAGGTTCCAGCAGGAGTTCATCACACCCTATACCCCGGAACAGAACGGAATGATCGAAAGATTCTTCCGGACGATCAAGGAGGAGTGTTTCTGGCATCACAACTTCAAAAATATCAAGGAGGCAAATGAAATCATTAGCAGGTGGATCGAATTCTACAATCGGGAACGAAGGCATTCGGCGCTGCAGTACAAAACGCCTTACGAAGCGTTTCGTTTAGCAGCTTAAGTGTGCAGAAAGGCAGGGGTCAGTACAACTCTTTCTCTCGTCCTACAAAGTTATCAGAACTTATTCCTGATTTTTGAGTTAACAGTTTTGGAATGGTATGTGGAGCTTCATGGTAGTGTTCATGTTTATCTCCTCTTATATTATCACCATGTATATTATTCTGCTCTATCTTGAATACCTTTTTATTATTTTACTTTATTATTATCTCCTGTGATAATTACTCCTGCACTATTTCCGCCAATACTAATACTTTTGTCTATTTTGTCTCCTGCGATATTGTCACCATAAAGATTATTTTGTATAATATTTTGTATATTTTCTCCATTTTGTAGTCTTTCAATTTTTTCCCTCAGTTCCATATTTTCAGACAATAACATATCTAATGCCGCTTCAAATTTAGCAGTTTCATTTTTTTGTAAATACGAAGAAAGCTTTTCATATGAATTACCCAAAATCATTTTTAACCCATCATAGGCTGCTCCACCTGCAATACCACCACCTATCGTTTCTTGAACAAAAGTTATTAAATCCATTTTTCTCTCCTTAATTATTTTTCGTTGAGCCTTCCCCAGAAGTGCGAATAAGTTTCAAGACGGTTAGGGCATCAAAAACTTAGTTTTTGCATGACATAAACACATCTTGCCTTTCTATTCAACCTTATTTTAGACCATTAAGACAAATGTTAGCACAATCACCCCAAAAAGCACCCAACACTTTTCATTTCATCAATCCAAAAATGATTCTCTTCAAGCACATCGACTAACTCTAGATAGCTTGAGGTATCAAGATCAAACACCTTGGCTCTTTGCTTGATGCGTGTTTGATAAGAAAAATCGATCATCTCTTCATTGGCAATGGCTTCTTTGAGGTACCCTTGAAATGCATTGACTTCGCGTTGCAGGTCGTACAAGTGCTTTATCTCACCTATCTCTATATCCCATTTGAGATCATATCCGAGTGCTTGGATAATATAGCTCTTTTCGTAACATATGCCGATAGCCTTTCCAAACTTGGCATTAAGATCCGATATAACCTGTTCAACAGAAAGAGGCGGCAGCTCTCTAAAGATAAAATAGAGATCAAACAGATCCTTGATCGTATCCGGGCGGTCGCACAATGCTTTGAGTTTATAGAGTAGCAGATTGTAAAGATTTTCCGTTTTAAAAGGTACATTTTGGGTGATAAAATCATCTTCTCCAAAACGCTTACAGGTAAAATTCAAAAATTCCACCTTGACGATCTCGTCATTGTCTTCAAAACTGCACCAAAGCCTATAGGCACGCTCCTCTTTGATACGGCGAATCTCCTCAATGGCGGCTCCGGGAATAGAAGCGATACGATCGCCAATGTGATGAACTATAGCTTCCACCTCTTTGTTGTCACGAAGTGTAGGAAAGAAAAAGTCAAGATCTTCCGAATGCCTATAGGGCTTGTCAAGCACAAAGCGGTGCAGACCCGTGCCGCCTGCTAAAAATATATCCGACTCCAGCCCCTTCAGACTATTTAAAATCCTATCTTGGTTTCGATAGACGGCATCCCAATCTTCTCTATGCACTTAGAACATCCGTTACGTTTGCCATCACTTTTTTCTGTAACTCTTGCGGTACATTTTGGTGAAACTGTTTCACAAACTTTTGATCGCCCTGCGTCACCTTTTCAATAATCTCTCCTGCCGTGTAGTTGCTGCCCCAAAAAGCAGCCTCGATACGCTTACGCTCTTTTGGTGTCAAATAAGGTACAGAGGTCTCATCTTGTTTCAATCTACGTTGCATTTGCATCTGAGCCTGCCTATCAAGCTCTTTTCTGTATGCCATATCTTTGGCTATAACCATCGCATAGGCGGGCACTTTTCCTTTTTTCTTCCATCCCGTGACGGTATCGTAGGGGATCTTTGCATAGTTGGAAAACTCTTTTTGGGTGATTCCTCTAGCTTTCAGTGTGCGGATAAAGAGCGTATGATCTATTTTCATAAGCCCTCCTTATATTGTTTTGATATCACCATTCTATCTCATTTTAAAAAAATAGTCAAATTGACGACTTTTTGGAATACTTACTTTATTGTAGCTATGAATAGAGATACTATGCGATTTTCTCAAAGAGTATGAGTTATGATGAGTGACTTCAATCCCACTAGATGGAATTGAATCCTGTTCCATGTACCAAATGGTTCACGAATTGGTACACGATTTAAGCCTATGGGCTTTAAATGACGCTATGGCGGCAGGGTTCGATTCCCCTCAACTAACTTACTCCCATCTCCAGTAAAGAAACATTTTGTCGACTTCGACATCACTGCGTTTTGGTTTTATGAAAAACTTCTCGACCGGGTAGTTTTCGGGAGAGAACTTTTCATCCAATCTATCCAGTTTATCTTCAAGTTCATATTTTAGAGTCTCTATGCTCTCCTCGACACTTTGAA
>JALSPH010000090.1 GCA_026986055.1 Campylobacterales bacterium | reverse complement strand
AACGGTTCAACGATCCGATAATGACCGAAATCTCTCCGCTTCTTAGATTCTGGCCAGCAGAGGAGTACCACCAAGACTATTTCAGGAAAAACCCATACCATGGATATTGCCAGGCGGTCGTAGCACCGAAGGTGGAAAAGGCGAAAAGGGAATTGAAGGGTTGGATTAAATGAGAGTAGATTCGCAAACTTTGATCTGCCACTGCAACTACTTAACCGTCGCCGACATCGCTACGGTTATAAAGGAGAACGGTTTCAGCACTCTTGAAGAGCTTTTGGAGCAGGATATCTGCCCTATGGGAGACAAGTGCGAAGCGTGCCGTGACGAGGGGTATGAAAACGACGGCTTGAATATTCCGATGGTGCTGTCGATGGTAAAGAGAGGAGCCCTATAGTGGAAAAGAAATACATAGACCTTGAAGTTAAAGTGAGTATCGAGGAGATGAAGCAGATAGGAGAGTTTTGCAAAGAGAAGGGGGTAAACTTTTCAGAGTGGATGAGAGAGCTCGCCTTGAAAGAGATCGAAAAAGAGAAGAAGAGTGAAGAACAAGAGGATGACTTCTCATCCTGGGTCTTTATAATTTGAACTCCATCTCCACAGTTTTTGCCATCTCCAACCCTTTGAACGTCAACTCGCTCTCTTTTATGTAACCCTCTTTTTTCAGAGACTTCAATATCTTTTTGCCCTCTTTCAATGTAAAAAGCCTACTGTTTTCAAGCATAAGAACAATATCTTGCAGAGTTTCGTTCTCCTCTTTTTTCATAATGGCAAGAAGTACCACTTTCTCTTCGGTAGTCATCAAAAAAGCCTTCCTATCTTTCTAAATCCGTAGAAGTATAACACACTTCCAAGAAGTATGACACCGGCAAAATAGCTCCATAGATCGACGAAAGAGGTTCCCCTGAAAAAGATGCTTTCACTACCTTCTATGTAGTATCTAAGAGGAGAGATGAGCGAAAGATCCTGCAATAGAGGGTGCATGGCGTGTATCGGCGTCCATGCGCCGCTTAGAAAGATAAGAGGCATCATTATAAGTATGGAAAGCTGAGCCACCTGCAGCATACTTTTTGAAACTGCCGCTACGAAAAGACCTATCCCGGCACTTGTGAAGGCGTAGAAGAAGGATAGAAGAAAGAAGGCAAACAGGGAGCCGTTTATCGGCACGTCAAACGCACCGAAGAGCACGATTCCCGTAGCCATAACGACTCCCGCCATAACGATAATTACCTGCGAGAAGCTTTTGGCCAATATGATAAGCTTTGGATTTACCGGTGTCAAAAGCATGATCTCCCACGTTCCGTTCTCCTTTTCCCGTACGAAGACGGCAGCGGTAAGGATAACTCCAAGGAGTGTGATAACCGAAAGCATTTCGGCCATCGCCATGAATTGCGAGGTAGTGGCGTTTGGATTGAAGAGTTTATGGATTTTCAGTTTGACAGGATATTTTAAATCTGCATACTCAAGAAGAATGTTTTGAAGATACTGCAGAGCCTGAAAGCTTTGAGTCGCCGAAATCGAGTCCAGAAGAAGGTTTATCTCTGCTCTTTTATACTTCTGCAAATTTTTTTCGAAATCTGACTCGAAGATGATCCCGACCATCGTCTCTCTGTTATAGATAGAGCGGCTGAGTGCCTCACGGGAGTTGAACATAACAGGTTTTTGGAACTCGGGCATATGGAGTCTGCTCAATATTTTCTGGCTCATACCTCCACCCGTCTCGTCCACATATCCAACAGATATGTTTTTCGCCTGCATTTCGATACCTGCACCTGCTATGTAGATGTCAAGAGTAAAGGAGTATAGAACCACGGCAACAAGGCCCCATGAGCGAAAGAAGCCGATAAGCTCTTTTGTTATGAGTGCTAAAAATATTTTCATTACCCCGTCTCCTTTTTTACCAGTCTGCTTCCAAGAAGAAGCATGAAAAGTGCGTAAAAGAGCAATATAACCAGGTAGAGACGATTTTTTGGAGAGTCAAGCCCCTGCCCTATCAGAAATGTATCGTAAATAATATGGTTGTAATACATGACAGGATATATGTGAGCCTCTATCTTGGACTCCCCGCTCATCGAGGAGATCGGCATAAGCATGCCGGAGTATAAAAAACCGGGAATTATCGTTATTATGATGGTCAGAACTATAGCCACTATCTGCGATCTTGTTATAACTGAGACCAGAAGCCCTATTCCTATACTGGTCAGTATATAGAGCTCCGACGAGAGCCAGTATAGAGTGAAACTGCCGCGAAAAGGTACTTCAAAAAGCCATGTAGCCCAGAGAAAAAGGATGAATATATTTATGGAGTGGAGTATGAAGACGGGCACGATCTTGGCAAGTATGAACTCACCTCTGCTCACAGCAGATGAGTAGAAGTTGAATATTGTCCCCTCCTCCTTCTCTTTGACTATGAGCAGGGCTGAAAGTATGGCGGGTGCCACAAGCAAAATAAGCCCTATAAGTCCCGGTACTATGGCATCTTCGTCTCGCATAGGCTGATTGAAAAGGTTTCTATTGTTTATGGTGACAAGATTTTTGGGCTTCTCTTTCAAAATAGTGCTTGCCGCATCGAAAATAACCCCTTTGACGTAGTTTTCCATAGTGGATGCCCGCACCGGAAAGGCTCCATCGACAAATACCGCAATTTCAGGCTTTTCTCTTTTAAGCAGCTCTTTTTCAAAACGGTCCGGAATTATTATCAGAATATCTGTTTTTGCTCTTTTGATACTCTCAAGAGCCTCTTTGAGAGTGATGCCCGTCACTACTTTCGTGTCGAAATATTTCGAGTTTTGAAAACGGACGGTAAGGTCTTGGGAGATTTTGCTCCTGTCGTTGTCTATTATGAGAGTTCTTGCATGTGTCACCTCCATACGTATGCCGTAGCCAAAAAGTATGATGATCATGGTAGGAAGTATATAGACTATGGCTATCATCCTCGAGCGCAGCAACTCTTTGAACTCTTTGAGTATATAGGCTGCTATGACACCTGAATTCATATTCTATCCTCGTAATAGTGGAGAAATATCTCCTCGAAACTCTTCGCTTTAGGGAACTTTTTGTATAGATTCTCCACACTGTCATCGGCCACCTTTTTCCCCTCTTTCAAAAGCACAATACGGTCGCAATACTCCGCTTCGCTCATGTAGTGAGTCGTAATGAGTATCGAAATACCCCACTTTTTCTTTAAAAGAGTTATCATTTGCCAGAACTGACTCCTGGCTATGGCATCTACACCGGATGTGGGTTCGTCGAGAAAAAGTACGACAGGTTCGTGCAAAAGTGCGGCGGCTACCGAGAAACGCTGGTTTATTCCAAGGGGGAGATCCGAAGGAAGCTCATCCATATACTTCTCGAAACCTAGCTCTTTTGCGTAGCGGGAGATTCGCTCTTGAGCCTTGCCGATATCAAGAGCGTGCATACTGGCGAAATAGTGCAGGTTCTCTCTGACGGTCATATCTTTGTAGAGAGAGAACTGCTGACTCACATAACCTATACTAGCTTTCAATTCCCGCCTCTCTTTGGCACTTTTTATAGGCTTTCCAAGCAGCGTCAACTCACCCTCGTCTATCGGATAGAGCCCAAGGAGCATCTTTATGAAAGTGGTTTTTCCTGCACCGTTTGCCCCCAATAGGCCCAATATCTCCCCTCCGCGAAGCTGCATATCTATGTGGTCATCCGCGACAAAATCTCCAAAACGCTTGGTCAAACCTTTAGCCTCCATAACGACTGGAGGAACGGCTATTTTATTTTCTCGATCGCTTATCTCTATATGTGGTATCTGCTGACCTTCCCTGAGAGCGTTTATAAAAAAGAGCGCCTCAAGCGTCGGAGTCTTGCGCGGAGCATCGAGAGGGTCGATAGAGTATGTATAATCCATAGTCGTTATACAGCGGCGAGTGGTGCACGGGGTCGGTTCGTAACTATATTCGGCTACCTTTTCGAGCAGTTCGGATGCGGTGCCGGAGGCTATGATTTCGCCTGAATCGAAAAGATAGACCCTGTCCATTTTTGCAGCCTCCTCCATATATGCCGTACTGACAAGGGCGATCGTACCCTCGCTCTTTCTTATCTCATCCAGAATATCCCAAAGCTCTAGCCTGCTAAGCGGGTCCACGCCCGTGGTAGGTTCGTCGAGGATGAGAAGTTTAGGGCGATGGATAAGAGTGCATATCAAAGAGAGTTTCTGTTTCATTCCGCCGCTGAGTTTACCGGCTGGGCGGTCTGTGAAAGGGGACAATCCCGCCATTTCAAGAAGTCTTTGCCTGTACTCTCTTAAAGATGGAGACTCCGGGATGTTTCTTATTTTTGTAAAGAAAGTCAGATGTTCATCGACCGTTAGATTCTTGTAAAGAACCAGTCCGATACCCTGGGGCATCAGCCCTATAAGGGGCTTGAGCGGCTCCGCCTCTTTCGGTGAACGAAAAGTTCTTCCTTTGAAAACCACCTCTCCTTCAAAAGAAGCGACTCCGGCAACGGCGTGCATCAGTGAGCTTTTTCCGGCACCGTCAGCCCCTATGAAGCCTACTATCTCACCCTCTTGAGCACGAAGAGAGGCATCTTTTATGGCAACTACTCTTTTGTGGGTTACGGTGATCTTTTTAAGCTCAAGATCTGCCATGGTTTCTATACCTGCCGAAGAGAATGTATAACAGCGCCATAAATGCAGTACCGCCGAGCGAAAAGAGAAGTGCACTCTCCACTCCGAAATGTTCCCATATCATTCCGCTTATGTAGGCACCGGCGGCACCGAAGAGTGCAACTGCAGCATAAAAAACGCCATATACCGACCCCCTGTTATCGGCCCGGTTTGCGATGAGGGCACGATTTGCGTTCAACGATGCGACCATGAAAAGGCCGAAAAATGCGAAAGATAGCCATGTGAAAATAGGTTTTTGCAAAAATAGAAGCCCTTGGGCCGCCACCCCGCTCAGATAAGCGAAAGCCAAAATCGGTTCGGGACCGACCCTGTCTATCCAGATGCCAAAAAGGTAACTTGTGAGTGTCTGAACCGCAGTGGAAACCACAAAAAGAAGAGGAATCATAACGGTCGATATGCCGACACCCTTCGCCTGCATCGTAAAAAAAGCGTCACTGAAGATGAAAATGAGGAAAAGAAAGTAGAAAGCAAGCGAAAATATCGTCTTTTTATCCCGTTTAGTAAGCTTGAAACTCACCTTTTTGGCGACCCTTTTTTTGGGAATATCTTTGACGTAAAAAGATACGATAAAGAGGCCAACAAGCCCCGGGACAAGTGTCGCGAAAAAGATGTTTCTTATCATCTTTTCACTATCGCCAAGAAAAAAGAGAAGCCCAAGAAGAGTCAGAGTGCCGAACAGCTCACCTCCGATATCGAGAGTCTTGTGAAAGCCGAAGCTACTTCCCGACCCACTTTTAGCCCCATAGTGGGCAATCATAAGATCTTTTGGAGCTGAACGCAGCGCTTTACCGAGCCTCTCCAACCCTTTCAGGGCGGCAACGCTCTTGTAGCCGTGTGTAAATCCTATGAGAGGCTTGCTTAAAGCCGAGAGTGCATACCCTCCCACAACGAGAGGTTTTACGATGCCGTAACGGTCGCTGATATAGCCGGATATGAGCCTTAGAGCGTAAGATACGAACGTAGCTATGGCCACAATCAGACCGAGTTTATCCATCCCCTGATGCAAAATCGTCACGACGAAAATGGGCAGTATCGGATTTATCATAGCTGTCGCCATATCGGTAAAGAAGCTTACCCATCCAAGCGTAACCACATTTTTGTCTATCGTTTTCATAGCGGAGGCAGATCATCAAGCGATTTCGGAAGCCTGGTATTTTCAATGGCTACGACACCTGTTGCCGGAATGCCGAGTTTGAGCAGAGGATCGACCTTGAGAGGTCTGATATGCACGGCAAAGACCCTCTGAATTCTGTCGCTTCTAACATTGACATCTTTCGGGGTGAATTCAGCCTTCTGTGCGACTCTTACAACCTTGGCCTCTATGGGCCTGTTCGGATATGCGTCGAGAAATATGACGGCTCTGTCACCCACCTTTATCTTTCCGTTTTCCATCGTATCCACGAATATTTTAAGATATAGATCGTGGGGATCGATGAGAGTCGCTACGACCATACCGCTTCCAAGAACTTCCCCTATGTTTGCAACTTTCTCTACGACGTACCCGTCTAGCGGAGATTTCAGGCTCATCTGTGAAAGCATCGCCTCAACTTCAGATTTTGCAGCTTCTGCCGCAGAAATTGCACTTTTTAAAGCTTCTACTCCATCTTTGAGAGCATCTATGCTCTTTTGCTTTGCCTGCGCCTCTTTCATAGATGTTTTGGCCACGGCTATGGCTGCTGCAACCTCCTCTTTTTTCGCTTCGAGCGCTTCAAGGCGTCTGATGTCGGAGTTCAATTTCAGACTGCTCTTCTCCAAAAGCTCCTTTTGTATCAGCTTTTTCTTGAAAAGTGCTTTGGCTCTTGCATGGTCGCGCCTATCCTGCTCTACCACCTCTTTCATTATCGAGACTTCACTTTCAAGCTGCTTCCTCTTAGACTCTGCACTTTCAAGAGCGGCTTTGGCTCTTTGTATAGCAAGAGGCACGGTTTTCATGGCGATGGAGAGTTCCGTCTCTTTTGCATTTAGTTCACTTATTTTGGCCCTCTTTTGGGCCTCCAGCATATTTAGCTTAGCTTCGATTTCGTCGCTTTCGAGCTTTGCGACCAATTCACCCTTTTTTACTCTGTCACCCTCTTGAATGTATAGCTGCGTCAATCTTCCGGGGTATTTTACATTTAGGGCAGTTATGTCACCGTCGATTTTACCAACTCCTTGCACAAGTCCCGGAGGGAGTTTTTTGGGGTTTAGCTTTTCATATATCATGAATGCTGCAAGGAACAGAAGCGCCAAAGCGAAAATAGCCAGCCAATACTTTCTTAACAGTTTCATAATATCTCCTTTGACGACTCGAACGACTTCATATCGTTCACTACTTCGGAAGCGGCCACTCTTCCCGCTTCTATCACCTCGGACGCTTTGTGGAAATCGAATGTGGCACAGACCTGCATGGAGATGTTTATCAAAACATCCGGTGGATAACCGGCTCGTCTATATCTTGTAAGAGCATCCTGCATTGTATCGAAGGTTTTGTCCAAAACGTCGAACATTGTGAATTTCTTCTCCTCTTTAGCCTTCAAAAAGAGCTCTTTGACGGCAGTTTCGATACTCTTCCTTCTCTCCACCTCCCGCTTTTCGGTCTTTATGATCGGTTTTGGAATCTCCGCATATAGGTTTACCGCTACTATCATGTCGGTCAAATCGGACTGAGTGGGCGCTACGGGGAGTGGATTGAGCGCACCGCCGTCAACAAGGACCATATCCCCTTTTACAACCGGTGTGAAGATCGAAGGAATGGCTATCGATGCCCGAATAGCTTCGAGCAGGTCACCCTGCTGAAACCAGACCTCCTTTTTCCTTACTATGTCTGTAGATACGGCAGTGAATTTTATGGGAAGATCTTCTATCTTTACACTGCCTATCATCTTTGAGAGACGTTTGAAGACCTTCTCCCCCTCTATGATTCCTCCACGTGCAAAGGAGATATCGAGCAGCGTAGCAACATCTATCGCATCAAGAGAGAGTACCCACTCTTTGTACTCCTCAAGCTTGCCGCACGCATAAAGTCCTCCTATCAGCGCTCCCATCGAAGAGCCGCTTATAGAAGAGATCTCGAATCCGTTTTTTTCGAGCACCTCTATGACTCCTATATGGGCATACCCTCTTGCACCGCCGCTGCCAAGTACGAGCGAGACTCTCTTCTTTTTCATCTTGAAACCTTCAAACCCGAAAGAAACCTCTCTACAACCTCTTTCGGATTGTCGTTAAGCTCTCCTCCATGTTTGAGCCAAAATTCGATATATCCCATCGTATAGGCATTGAAGAGGTATGCCGTCTTTATCGTATCTCCAACTCTTAAAGGCTCCTTTTCAGAAAGCTTCGAAAATGTTTCTGCAAGAAATGTATATATCGGTTTTGCCGGATCGCTCTTTTGGGTATTCATCTTGACAAAAAAGAGAGGATCTCCGATAACAGGATCTTCTATAGCTTTTCTTTTGGATATGAATGTAGAAAACTTCAGCTCCACGAACTTTTCCAAAAGTGTACGAGGGTCATCTATGCCGGAGCATATATGCATAAGGCGAGCGTGAAAGTCGGATATCTGATAGGCGATATATTCGAAAAAGAGATCATCTTTCGATGGAAAGAGTTTATACAACGCTCCCACCGAAATCCCAAGGTTGTCTGCGATATCTTGCATCTTTACACTCTCGAAACCCTCTTTGTCGAAGTACTCGGAAACTTTCTGCAAAACCAGACTCTTTTTTGTCTCAAACACCTTCTCTTTAATAAGATCTCTCATAATCGAACCTCTCAACATCACTCTTTTAACCCTATTCTATAAATGATGTTCTTAAATCAGAATAAATTAATATTTTTGTGAATATAATTCACTAAATGGCGTTGCAGCATCGACGTTTCGATAACAACGGCTTTTCAAGCTGTTTTTGGTCAAGGAGTGGCATTTGGATAGAAAAACGGGAACTATCATTATTTTGGTACTTGTAATTGTTTTTGGTTATATAGGGTACGATTACTTCAGCTTCCGTGCGAAAAATGCGGTTAGTGAAGCCTCTTTCATAAAAAGCGACAAGCTGGCCAACCTTACATTCAAAGTCAAAGGTAAGGTTGTCGAAATGAGGAAGCACGAAAATGACCCGGTAAAGAAGGGGGAACTCCTTGCAGTCATAGACCCCACCGATCTCAATGTTACGAAAAGAAGAGTCGAATATGAGATAGAGAGTCTCGTTAAAAAGATTGAAGAGATGAGACTAAAAAAGAGTAGACTTAAAAAGACTCTTCGGCTTAAAACCTCCATCGCCAAAAACGATATAGAGTCGATAAAAATGAGAATGGAGTCTTTAAAGTTCAAAATAAAAGCTGCACAAACTAAACTTGAAAAAGTGCAAAAAGATGCTATTCGTTTCAAACAGATGCTTGAAAAAAGGCTCATATCATCCTCCGATTACGAAAACGTGCAGATGCAAAGAGACTCTCTTGCAGATGAGATAGAGGGGATGAAAAGAGAGTTGAGTGCACTCGAAACGGCAAGGAAAAGTGCCGAAGAGGGTTACAAGATAGCAGATGTGACGCAAAAGATGATAATGGAGCTTGAAAAAGGTATCGCTTCGGCCCAGGAGAGTCTCAAAGCTCAAAAAGAGGCGTTGAAAGATGTAGAGAACAAGCTTGCATATACGCGCCTTTATGCCCCTTTCGACGGTGTCATAGCGAAAAAATATTTCGATGCGCCGAGGGTCATAGAGAGTGGGACGCCGGTATATGCACTTACCGATCCAAAAAAACTCTATTGTGAAGTACTTCTCTCTGAAAAGAAGATGCATGGAGTAGAGCCCGGTAACAGAGCGACTATAACCGTAGAAGCGCTCAAAAACAGAGAGTTCGAAGGAAGAGTAGAATCTATAGCACCCACATCCGCTTCGACCTTCTCTTTGGTACCGCGAGATATTGCAAGCGGTGAATTTACGAAACTCGACCAACGGTTTGTCGTACGCCTATCTATAAAAGATGATGTAGATGGTCTCAGAGCCGGTATGAGTGCTACGGTTGCGATAGAGAGGAAATAGTTGCTAGTCATTGGTCACTAGTCATTAGTAATTAGTAATTAGGAGCTTTTATGAGTGACAAAAACTTGGGCAGCTTACAAGTTTACAAGGTTTCTTTAGAAATAAGTCATAAAGCTTGGAACATTTACTCCTCTTTACCTAATGAGTTTCGCTTCAATATAGGCTCTCAGTTCATACGTTCTGTTGACTCAATCGGCGCAAATATTGCCGAAGGATATGGAAGATACCATTTCAAAGATAAAATAAAATTCTACTACAATGCAAGAGGTTCTTTATGGGAAAGCAAGCATTGGTTTTTGTTGCTTTATCATCGTAAATTAATAGATCAGGAGTGCTTTGAAAGCTCTCTTGATAGGCTCGATTCACTAGGAAAACTTTTGAACGCTTTTATTGCCAGCACGGGAAATCCTAATGACAAATGACTCAATGACCAATGACTCAATGACCCATGACCAAAAAGAGCCATGGGACATCACCGCAAAAGAGCGTGCGATATTCTCCATCATCGTTATGGCCGGTGCATTCATGGCTATTTTGGATACGACCGTAGTAGATGTCATCGTACCAAAACTTACCGGGCCGCTTGCGACGGATATGTACGGAGTGCAGTGGATCATAACGAGCTACATGGTCGCCGCAGCTATAGCACTTCTAATTACCGAGTACCTCATAAAGCGATTCGGAGCAAAGTCTGTTTTCATTTTCGGAATTCTCCTTTTTACCGTAGCCTCTCTTTTTTGCGGACTCTCCGATTCGCTGGAGCACATAATCCTCTTTCGTGTCATTCAAGGTGTAGGAGAAGCGCTGATAATGGTTACAAGCCATATAATGATATTTAGCTATTTCCCTCCGGAAAAAAAGGGACTTGCTATGGGGCTTTTCGGTCTCGGGGTAAGTTTCGCACCGGCTCTTGGGCCGACTATCGGAGGGTATCTGACGGAGTATTACAACTGGAGAATGGTCTTTTTCATAAACGTCCCCGTAGGAGTTCTGCTTATCGTCTCCGGACTGGTCTATCTGCCGAAAGAGCGTTTTTTAGAAAAGCTCAAATTCAACTTCGTAAGCTTCATTCTCATTTCGTTCGCAACGGTTTCGCTTCTTATAATGCTAAGCAAAGGGCAGCAGCTCGGTTGGCTCAACGACTCTTTAATAGGAATGCTTCTTCTATGTGCTCTCATCGGTTTTCTGCTCTATGGTTTGAGTGAACTCTGGTCGAAACATAAGCTCATAGACTTCTCCCTTTTCAAAAACCCGACATTCGCCAACGGGATGATGATCTACTTCTTCATACTCGGCTTCTCCATGTACCAGTACTTCTACCTGCTTCCGGTCTATTACGAACATATCAAGATGCTTCCGACTCTCGATGCGGGGATTGCCGTTTTCGCTTTCGCCGTCTTTATAGGCATCTTCTCACCGCTGGCAGGAATGCTTTCGGACAAGATTGGCGCCAAAAAGACCGTTTTGATCGCCTCTTTGTTCTATGTAGTCACATCCATCGCATTTCTACCGACTCTAAACTACTACACCCCGCTAAATCAGGCGATGCTGCTTACCATTCCATTCGGTATAGGTATGGGCCTCTTTTTCGCTCCGGTTACCGTAATGGTTCTGCAAAACGCACCGCAACAGAAAGGTGAGCTCGCTATAGTTTTGATGGACTATTTCCGTTTTGTCGGAGGAAGTTTCGGAACTGCACTTGCCACTAACAATATGGAGTATTTTAAAAATCTCCATTTTTTACGTATGGAAGAGCTTCAAAACAGTGAATATCTCGGCCACTTTCTTGCTGAAACTGCAAAAGCTCTCTCTATACCGTTGGATACGGCAAAAGCGGTATTTGCGAACTATGAAGCATTTATGGGGTACAACTACGGTTTCTACAACACTTTCATGCATGCGGGATATTGGGGGATTCTCGGCTCCATTTTCGTACTGCTGCTTTTTGTAAAATTCAAACGGCCAAAGGAGATAGAATGAGACGGCTTCTTTTAACGACCATTCCGGCACTGCTATGTGCACAGAGTTACTTCACCATCATAAACGAGGTCGACGACTCACCCACTTTAAAGAGTGCAAAGCAGCTTAGAGAGGCAGCCGATTTTGCAGCTTCTGCGGCAAAAGGGAAAGATCTGCCTACACTGGATGCTTCGTTAAGCGGTGCATGGCTGAAAGATACGCCTACGGTCACTTTCAGACTTCCGGGAACACCGCCTCTGGAAGCTCCTATGGGTACCAAACGTAACTTTGTAGGCTCGATCAGGCTAGCATACCCGCTCTTTACCGGATATGCGATAACGGCTCAAATAGAGAAAGCCGAGCTAGAGAGTAGAAGAGCCGAACTTAAAGTATCTGACCTTAAAAGAAATCTCTACCTCCAGGTGACAGAGCTTGCAAGCGCATGCTACTCTCTTCAAAAGAGCATAGAAGCGAACCAGGAGGCAAAAAAGGCAATGGAGGAGTCTTACAAAAAGGCCAAAGGGCTCTATGAAAACGGCCTCCTTCCGCCTGCGGATCTTTACAATATCGAAGCGAAGCTCTATGCCATAAAAGCGAACATCACCGAAACTAAAAGTAAAAAAGAGCAGGTATTGAATACTCTTGGATATCTTATCGGCAAAGATATCGATTCAGTAGAACTTCCAGAAGACTCATTCACTATCAAAATAGACAAAGAGGCGTTGATAGCAAGAGCGCTTGAGAGTAGAGAAGATATATCGGCACTCAAAAGCTTGTTGAAGATCAGTAAAAGTGAGACTCTTTTGGCGAAAAGCAGACTCTATCCGACCATAGGCGTCGTAGCGGAGCTGAAGCGAAAGGGTGATACGCTCGCACTAAACGGCGACGGCTTCACAAACCCGGACCAAAGCTATATCGGAGTTTCGGCAAAGTGGAATCTTTTCAACGGATTTGCAGATAGCAAGATGATAGAAGCGGCCAACCTAAAATCGCTTGCAGCAGCATCGACTCTAAACGATTACAAAAGAAGAGTAAAAACCGATATTGAGAACTCTTTTTTAAAACTATCCTCCATATTTTCGAGACTGCAGAGTGCGAAGATGGAGTTGAAGGCGCAACAAGCCTATTGCGATCTTACGAAAGGACGCTTCGAAAACCAGCTCGCCGGTGCGGACGAGCTTAGTCGTTCCATAGCCGATCTTGCCGCTGCGAAGGCTAAAGTCTCAATCCTTGAAGGTAAAATCTTCACACTTAAAGCTTCTATCTTTTTGATGGCTGGAGTTAAGCCTTTTAAAGAGAGTTTTCTTGCCGCCAAGTAAGGCGGCGGGCTCTTTTTTACTCTCTTTCATAACAGTTTCAAGCAGCTTTTAGATTTAAAAAAATCTCTATAATCCCGATCTTTATTACAGATTCTTTTCAAAAGAAAATATTTCTTTTCAACTTCTCAAAATGGTATAATTGTTGTCGTGGAAGGAAAAGTATGGAGTATTATTTAAAAGATTGTAAATATCAGATTGTTATCCATCCTGAAGACGGCAAGATTATAAATTGCAATGAAGCGTACGAAAAACTGGTCGGCTACAGCAGAGACGAGATATGCGAACAGGCTGTTCTGGAACGGTTGAGTGTCGAGAACACCATAATGTTTCTGGAGGTTCTGGATGACGTAGCAAACGGAACCAAGGCGATGATCACCGCAGACCACAACTGCAAAGATGGAAGTGTGGTAAGACTCGACAATTTTCTTATATCGAGAAAACACTCCTACATCGACATCTGGATGAGAAAGAACAAGCCTCCCGTTCTTCCGATTCAAAGAAGAAGACTTCTCGATATGATAATAGACTATGCACCGGATATGTTCTGGGCGAAAGATCTGCAGGGACGATACCTCTTCGCGAACAAAGCGCTATGCGAAAAACTACTTGGCTTGGAGGATGTCCGTGAAGTTATCGGAAAAACCGATATCTACTTCGCACTCAAAGAGATGTCCACCCACCCGGACAATCCGGGGTGGTATACGATGGGAGAGATGCGTCAAAACTCCGATGAGATAGTCATAAAACACCTTACGCCTATGCATTTT
>JALSPH010000089.1 GCA_026986055.1 Campylobacterales bacterium | reverse complement strand
AGATATAGGCAAAGAGGAGACGCTAGCTTATATGCAGAGTACCGGAGTGCCTTACGTAGCGGTGCTTGGAAACAATGACGCCAAGCTAAGAGGCCTTATAGAGAGGTACAACCTCTTTAGAGAGCCCCACTATTTCGAGATAGACGGTATCAGGGTCAAGCTTATGCACCACCCCTGGTTTCTCTCCTCCGATGCCGATCTCATAATTTTCGGCCATACTCACAAATTCTCTTTTCAGTGCAAAAGAGACGGGACGCTCTTTTTAAATCCCGGAGAGGTGTGCGCCAGAAACAAACCCGTCAGCGAAGCCGTTCTGCTTAATCTATCTGAAGGCGAGTGGGAGATAACCCATCTTCAAAGGCGCATCAAAGAGATAGAATGGCAATATAACAATATCATATGCGAAAGAGTTCCCTGAAGATGTCAAAAAAGATATTTCTATGTGCCATAAGCAACATTTCAAGCGGCCACTGCCTTGAAGATTGCAAATTCTGCACCCAAAGCGTGAAGTATGGAGCCTCGATAGAGCGCTTCTACCACAAGCCCATCGAAAAAATCGTAAAAGAGGCGGAAGCTGCGAGAGAGAGGTTTGCGGTGGGTTTTTGTCTGGTTACCGCCGGCAAAGGGCTCGACGACAAAACTCTTCGTTTCGTTTGCGAAGCTGCCGAAGCGGTGAAAAAAGAGGTGCCGGAGCTGAACATAATAGCCTGTAACGGTACGGCATCTTTAGAGCAGCTAAGAGCCCTCAAAAACAGCGGGGTCGGCAGCTACAACCACAACCTCGAAACATCCGAAAACTTCTACCCGCAAATCTGCTCCACCCATACATGGAAAGAGCGCTACGAGACTTGCGAAAATGTGAAAAATGCGGGTCTTAACCTATGTACGGGCGGAATATTCGGCCTTGGAGAGAGCTTGGAAGATAGAGAGTCGATGCTAAACTCCATAGCCTCTTTAGAGCCGGCTTCTGTACCGCTCAACTTCTACCATCCAAACGAAGCCCTTCCTCTAAAAGATAAGACCCTTCCCATTGAAGAGGCGCTCGAAATGATAAGACTCGCAAGAGCTATCTTGCCGAATCAGCGGATAATGATTGCAGGAGGGAGAGAGATTACCTTCGGCGAAAGAGACAGCGAGATTTTCGCAGCCGGAGCAAACGCCATAGTCATAGGCGACTACCTCACCACCTCCGGAAGCGACCCCATGCGCGATCACAGGATGATCGAAGAGGCCGGCTACGAGATAGCCAAAGAGTGCAATGAGCACTGAAGTACAAATCATAGTCACCCTCTCTCTGCTCATCTGGGTAGCCCCTTTCATAGCCCGCGTTCTCCACTTTCCGACAACCCCTATAGAGATAGTTTTAGGAGCTATAGCGGGGGCTTTCGGACTTTTTGGCGAAGGGCACAACAAACTCTTCGAGCTTGTCGCCGAATTTGGCTTTTTATATCTGATGTTCGTTGCGGGTCTGGAGGTGAATGTAAAGAAGCTCTTAAAGACCGATACGGCTACCCTCAAAGCCGGAACGGCTTACATCGCACTCCTTTATGCCCTCTCCGTTCTCATAGCCTACCAGCTTGGAATGAGCTTTGTCTTTATGGTCATCTTCCCGCTGATCTCCGTAGGGCTGATCGCGGCACTCTCAAAAGAGTACGGTAAAGATACACCATGGATCAGGCTGACAATCACGATAGGGATTTTGGGGGAGCTCGTGAGTATCATAGTGCTGACTCTCGCAAGCGCAGGCATTCACTACGGAGTCGGTTTCGAGTTCTTCTCCAAAATTACGATTCTTGTAGCCTTCATAGTGCTGCTTACCCTTTTCTACTACGCACTCCATCTTCTCTTTTGGTGGTACCCCGAGATCAGAAACCTCATGATGCCCTACTTCGACACCAAAGAGCAGGATATCAGGCTCAGTATGGCCATGCTCTTTTTGATGCTCGCCATTATGATATATCTTGGTCTTGAAGTTGCGTTCGGAGCTTTCATAGCGGGGGTCTTCATAGCCACATTCTTCGCCCACAAAGAGGATTTGGAGGGCAAGCTCTCCAGCTTCGGGTTCGGGTTTTTGATTCCGATCTTCTTCATATATGTCGGAAGTTCGTTTCCTCTGGAGGCTCTACAGAAAGAGGGGTTGGTGCTGCTTGCCTTCATCATAACGGCGGTTATGATCTTCGTAAGGGTCGTCTCCTCACTGGTGTTCGTTCGCGCCTATGGACTTAAAAACTCGATTCTGCTCGCCTTTTCACAAGCTATGCCGCTCACGCTTCTCATCGCCGTCGCGACGATCGCCTACCACGCCAACAGTATAGACCGTTTCAACTACGAGGCCTTCGTTTTGGCAAGCCTCCTGGAGGTTCTCATCTCCATGGCGGCTATAAAACTCATAACCGTATTTTCCCAAAGGAGCGAGGCTGCCGTAACGGAGGTAGATAAAAACGGGAACAAATCACTCTAAAAGGGAGATTATCTCATCCGCCACAGCCTCCGGCGGCTTCGAAGCATCGACCGTGAAGTCTGCGACTCTTTCGTAAATCTTTTCGCGTCTTTTGTATATCTCTCTCGCCTTTTGCATATCTTTGAAAAGTGGGCGCTTCACTCTTTCATCAGGCGGAATCCGCCCGGCTATCTCATCGAAAGAGAGCTTCAGATATACCACTTTTCCTATCTCTCTTATACGCTTTGTGACCATCGGCATTCCGCCCCCTGTGGAGATGACGGTCCCCTTCACGCACTCGGCCATCCACTCTGCGCTCTCACGCTCCAGATTTCTGAAGTACTCCTCGCCGCTATCTTCGAAAATTGCACTTATGGCTCTGCCCTGCATCGACTCTATAAGGGCGTCGGCATCGAGAAAGTAGCGTCCGCTCTTTTTCGCGACCGCTCTGCCTACGGTACTCTTGCCGCTTCCCATAAAACCGACGAGGACTATATTTTCAGGGCAGTAAGATGCTGTACCCATCTTCTCTTTTGACAACTCTGTATCTGTATGGAGCGTCCATCGTAACGACGACTCTGTAGTAGCCGTTATGGTTTCCTATGTCTATGGATTTGAAAGGGGGAAGATCGAGGGGAATATGCTTCGTCAAAAAGCCCGCCTTTCTTCTGAAATCGACGGCTACTTTGAAGGGCTTGCTAAGATGGAAGCTTCTTATCTTCTCATCTTTTGTCGATATATCGACTCTTCTTTTATAGAGTGCTATCTTCAGAAAAGGGAGGGGTTTGAAAACCTTTTGCGGCCTACTCTTTTTAGCTTTGGTTGAAGCTCTTTTTTGAGTGCTCTTTTTGGCGACTTCGCTATCCTTTCTCTTCGACGCCGAAGGGGGCTGTTGAGAGATAACTATAGGCTTGTGCCAATCTATGGAGCGGTCTATGGAGAGCACCTCTTTTTTGATGGAGCCGTCTATCGACTGGTAATAGACGGCTACCGAAGTTAAAACTCTGGCATCGTTGGGAAGCTTTATCTTTGCGGATCTGAACGTCGGAGCCTTCTTTACCTCGTTGGAAGCTACCGGTAAAACGGTATTGTCTATGACGGGCTTGAAAGGATTTTC
>JALSPH010000088.1 GCA_026986055.1 Campylobacterales bacterium | reverse complement strand
TATCTCGAGAAAGTTTTTGTAGGTTATGCGGGCATCGGGATACGCTATGCGAAAGAGCATGGCGTTTGTCGTATGGCGGCCGCTCAGAGCCACTTTGAAGTTTTTTCGCAGTTTTTTCCCTTTCGGTTTTATCAGTTTCGGTCCATACCCTTCTCCGAAACTGACCGCCGTACGCAAAAGTGCGAAATCTTCCCTGATCTTCGGGTATAGAGCGAAGCTTATGGCAGAAACCTCATACTCCCCTTTGAGTGCCGCCTCGTTGAGGGTTTCGATATCGAGAGCAAGGTTTTTGAACGGAACAGGCGTGGTTACCCACCCAAATTTTATGGCGTAGTACATAAATATATCGTCCGCATCGGGGGAGTGGGCTATGGTTATGGGGTTTACGGTGCTCTTTATAGGCTCTTTGAGACTCACTGCAGATCGCTCTCTTTCGCTTTTTGGTTGATTTTATCGAAATAGTGATAAAATAACTCTAATTTTCATTTTACGTGAGGTAATTATGGGTATCGATCCTAACAAGCAGAAAGCGCTCGATGTCGCTATAAAGCAGATAGACAAGGCTTTTGGAAAAGGGGCGCTGGTGCGCCTCGGCGACAAAGAGATAGAGCCTATAGAGGCTATAAGCACAGGCTCTTTGGGGCTCGATATGGCTCTGGGAATCGGAGGAGTTCCCAAAGGGCGCATCATCGAGATATACGGTCCGGAGAGCTCCGGTAAGACCACTCTTGCTCTTCAGATAATCTCGGAAGCGCAAAGAGAGGGTAGTATCTGCGCCTTTATAGATGCAGAACATGCACTCGATGTGCGATATGCTAAAAATCTCGGCGTAGATGTGGAGAACCTTCTTGTAAGCCAGCCCGATTTCGGAGAGCAGGCTTTGGATATCGTAGAGACGATTGCAAGAAGCGGAGCCGTCGATGTTATCGTCGTAGACTCGGTAGCCGCTTTGACTCCCAAAGCGGAAATCGAAGGAGATATGGGAGATACCCATGTAGGTCTTCAGGCCAGGCTTATGAGCCAGGCGTTAAGAAAGCTTACCGGAATCCTTCATAAGATGGAGACGACGGTCATATTTATAAACCAGATACGTATGAAGATAGGGACTATGGGGTACGGAAGCCCTGAAACCACAACGGGCGGAAACGCTCTGAAATTCTATGCTTCGGTCAGGATAGATGTGCGCCGCATAGCGACTCTGAAGCAGGGAGACAACCAGATAGGAAACCGTGTCAAGGCGAAGGTCGTGAAAAACAAAGTCGCTCCGCCTTTCAGGATTTCGGAGTTCGACATAATGTTCGGAGAGGGGATCAGCAAAGAGGGCGAGATAATCGACTACGGCGTCAAGCTCGACATAATAGACAAGAGCGGCGCATGGTTCAGCTACAAAGAGACGAAGCTTGGACAGGGGCGTGAAAATGCGAAACAGACCCTTAAAGACAACCCGGAGCTTGCCGCGAAGATCGAGAGCGAGATAAAAGAGGCTCTTGGAGTGGGCAGTGCGATGCTCGAGATGAGCGAAGATGAGATAAAATCTGCAGGAGAGGAGTGATTTAATGATATTTATAGACGATATTAGAGCCGATGAGGTTATGGACAGCCGCGGCAACCCGACTGTCAGAGCCACAGTTAGACTGAGCGACGGAAGCGTGGCGGATGCGATAGTACCAAGCGGTGCGAGTACCGGTAAACGTGAAGCTCTCGAGCTGCGTGACGGCGGTGACCGCTATATGGGGAAAGGTGTTTTGACGGCTTGCGAAAACGTAAACATCAAGATAGCCGATGAACTGATAGGGCTCAGCCCCTACAACCAGAGCGAAGTCGATGCGATAATGAAAGAGATCGACGGAACCGACAACTACGCAAATATCGGCGCAAATGCGGTACTTGGAGTCTCCATGGCCGTCGCTCGTGCGGCCGCTAAGAGCTTGAATATGCCTCTTTATCGCTATCTCGGAGGAGCGAACGCGGTAGTTATGCCTACCCCGATGCTCAACATCATCAACGGCGGAAGCCATGCGGACAACAGCGTCGACTTTCAAGAGTATATGATCATGCCGACAGGTTTCGATGAGTTTAGCGAAGCTCTTAGAGCGAGTGCCGAAGTCTATCACAATCTGAAAAAGATACTTCATGAGATGGGCCACTCCACCGCTTTGGGCGACGAGGGAGGGTTTGCGCCGAACCTCTCAAGCAACGAAGAGCCGATAGAGGTGATAATGAGAGCTATAGAAAAAGCGGGCTACAAAGCGGGCGATCAGATATCTATAGCGCTCGATGTAGCGAGCAGCGAGCTTGTTGCGGAGGGCGGATACAGGCTCGAGAGCGAAGATAGAACATTGAGCAGCGAAGAGCTTGTGGCCTACTACGAAGAGCTTGTCGCCAAATATCCTATAGTAAGCATAGAGGATGGGCTCAGCGAAGATGATTGGGACGGATGGAAACATCTGACCGAGCGGCTCGGCTGCAAGGTTCAGCTTGTAGGCGACGACCTTTTCGTTACAAACGCGTCGATTTTGGCTCAAGGTATCGAAAAAGGGGTGGCCAACTCCATTCTTATCAAACCGAACCAGATTGGCTCCGTGAGCGAGACTATGCAGACGGTTCGACTTGCGCAAAGAAACGGTTATACATGCGTTATGAGCCATAGAAGCGGCGAGAGCGAAGACTCTTTCATAGCCGACTTCTCGGTCGCTCTGAATACCGGCCAGATCAAGACCGGATCCACCGCTAGAAGCGAACGCATAGCCAAATACAACCGCCTTCTTGCCATCGAGCGAGAGCTTGGCTACTTCGAGTATCTCGGCAGGGAGCTCTTTGGCTGATGAAGCGTATCGATCTGCCCGACGAAGAGGGTAGTGCGCCGAAAGCACTTTTCGGGCTCCCTCTGTGGCGGATCGTGATGGCGCTTGCGGCAGTCATAGCCCTTGGGGTGTATGTGGCTATCTTGCTTTTTGGGCCCAACTCTTTGACGGTGCTTTTGGGGTTGGAGGAGCAAAGGGCTATATATGAGAGCCGCATAAAGAGTCTCAAAGCCAAAAATGCGGCTTTGCAGAAAGAGTACTTCGAACTCAAACAGCTGGAGCCAGACCAATGAGATATCTTTTTCTTTTGCCTCTCCTTCTTTTTTCTTTGCTGCAGGCGCGCGAAAATCCTTTCAAGCCCGTCATAGACAATACCGTTTTACCGGTAGCTTCCAACGAGGTAAAGAAGGCTCCGCCGTTCAGATCCGCAAAGATAAAGCTTCCCAACGATGCCAGAGTTGTAACTTCGGTAGCCGTCTATTACCAGTCGATAGACGGCTCCATCAAAAAAGAGGTGCTCTCCATAGACCGCTCCATAGATTGGCACAAGCCTATAGTTATCTCCCAACAGCCCCCTTCGGCGTCGAAGAGAAAGGATAGCGAAGTCGCCAAAAAGATCACTCAAAAAAGAGCTTCAACCAAAGCTAAAAAGAGTAGGCCGCAAAAGGTTTTCAAACCCCTCCCTTTTCTGAAGATAGCACTCCATAAAAGAAGAGTCGATATATCGACAAAAGATGAGAAGATAAGAAGCTTCC
>JALSPH010000087.1 GCA_026986055.1 Campylobacterales bacterium | reverse complement strand
CGGTGTCGATTTTGAGGTAGAGATCGCTCCAAGAAGAGCGGGAGACCCTGCCGTGCTGGTTTCGGACAACAGGAAAATCAAAGAGTCAATCGGCTGGAAACCAAGATATGACGATTTGGCTCTTATATGCAAGAGCGCCCTGGAGTGGGAGCGTAAAATTTAGCTACACACCGGTATCTGCATAGTAACGCAGTGAAGACTGCCGCCTTGCTCTATGAGTTTGAGGCAGTTTATAGGGACTATCTCTTTTTCGGGGAAAAGTTTTGTCAAAATCTCTTTGGCTACCACATCTGTTTCGTCGCTGTATACCGGAAGCAAAACTGAGTGGTTGGTTATGAGAAAGTTGGCGTATGTCGCCGGGAGCCTACGTCCATCTTTATATTTGGGTGATGGAAGAGGCAGGGGTACAAGCCTGTAAGGCTCGCCGCCGATGGTGCGAAAACTCTTCAACTCCTCTTCCATCAGCTTCAGCTCTTTGTAGTGCGGGTCACTCTCGTCGTCGCATGCGACATAGGCTATGCTATTTTCATCCACAAAGCGTGCCAGTGTGTCTATGTGGGCGTCGGTGTCGTCCCCTTCGAGCTCTCCATGTTCAAGCCACAAAATCCGTTTTAGATGGAGCCTCTCTTTTAAAAACTCCTCTATCTCATCTTTGCTCATTTTCGAGTTTCGGTTCGGGTTTAGAAGGCATTTCGAGGTTGTAAGCAGGGTTCCTTTGCCGTCGCTCTCTATGGAGCCACCCTCCAAGACGAAGTCGACCTTTTCGTACTCCCCCCACAGATACCCCATCTCTACCAGTTTTTTTGTCACGGCATCGTCAAGCGCACTCTCAAACTTGCCTCCCCAGGCGTTGAAGGTAAAATCCAAAAACTTTCTTTTGCCGTTGCAGCATAAGGTAATGGGGCCGAAATCTCTCGCCCATGTATCGTTTGTCGGAAGCTCCACGAAGGTTATGTTGCCAATGTCGCAGAATAGCTCTTTGGTTTTTTTCGCATCGTCGCAAACGATTATGAGAGGCTCTTTGTAGGCTATCGTGCTGGCTATGCGCACAAAGGGGCTCAAAGCACCATTCAAGTCATCGCCCCAATCGGTTTTTTCATGGGGAAAGGCCATCAAAACGGCGCTTTGCTTGTGCCACTCAGTCGGGAAGGTGCACTCTGTCATCTTCTTCATCCTTGACCACTCTTACGCTTCTATACACCATCGCTATGACAAATGCCGCCGTCAGAACCATACCGACCACTTTTACCCACGCTACCCAGTTCACTTTACCTTACCTTTACGCAGATTTGACTAAAATCTTTTCTATGTCACAAATTGAAATCTCAAGAGAGAATTTTTTTTACAATATTAACCAAATCGCAAACAAAACTCAATCGCTCGAAAAGATCGCATTGGTTCTCAAAGACAACGCCTACGGGCACGGCTTGGAGATTGTTGCAAATCTTGCCGCAAAAGCGGGTGTGCGGCACGCGGTCGTGCGCAAAATGGCCGAAGCTAAACTCATAGAGCATCTCTTTGAAACGGTGCTGGTTTTGACCGACACCCCTTTATCGGCCCCCTCTTCGAAGATCAGGGTGGCGGTAAACGACTTTGGCGACATAGAGCGCCTGCCCAAAGGGTGCAGCGTGGAGCTTAAAGTCGATACGGGGATGCATAGAAACGGCATAGAGCCAAAGAGGCTCGAAGAGGCCGTAGAGGCTATGGAAGAGGCCGGCTTGAAGCTTTGCGGAGTAATGACCCACTACAGAAGCGCGGATGAGATCGGGAGCGACTTCTTTTGGCAAAAAAAGAGGTTCGATGAGGTTAGAAGCAGAGGCGAAAAGCTGGGGCTAAAAGGGGTTCGCTGGCACAGCTGCAACTCTGCGGCTCTCTTTAGAAGCGGTACGTTCGAGGAGGATATAGCCCGTGTCGGCATAGCCGCTTACGGATGTTTGAGAATGCCAAAGCCCTTTAATGTTCCAAAGTTTAGACCTGTTATGTCGTTGTGGGCCGAAAGGATCGCTTCAAGAGATTTGAGTGTGGGAGCCAGAGTAGGTTACGGCGGAGATGGAGAGATTGAGAAAGCGGGTAGGGTTTCAAGCTACGATATAGGATATGGAGACGGCTGGCCCAGAGCCGCTTATACTCTGCCTGACGGCCGTTCGATTTTGGGGCGAGTCTCTATGGATATCGTAACGATCGAGGGGGATGATGAGAGGGTATGTCTCTTTTACGATGCCGCCGAAGCTGCAAAGAGGTTCGGGACCATCTCCTATGAGATAATGACCGGGCTTAACCCGGCAATTAAGAGGGTTGTCGTATGAAGATGCTTTTTGCGGCACTTTTGCTCTTTGCGCTTCTATATCCCGTATATGTCGTGCACAAGCAGACTTTGGGAAGTCATGAAAAGATAGAGAAGTCTCCTGCCGAGTGGGGTGCGGAGTATGAGGACATAGAGTTCAAAACGGAAGATGGCCTGATGCTAAAGGGGTGGTGGGTTCCAAACGGAAGTGCAAAAGCGGTGCTTCTTCTGCACGGAAACGGCGGCAGCAGAAACGGTTTTACGAGCGGAGTCTTCGAACTTGGCAAGTGGTACCACGACCAGGGCTACAACGTAATGATGGCAGATTTGAGAGCTCACGGCGAGAGTGAAGGCGAAAGGATAACTTTCGGAGTGAAAGAGTCGAAAGATATGCTTGCCTGGATAGAAGAGCTGGACCCGAAAAAGCGCTATTCGTGGACTGTTCACGGCTTTTCTATGGGTGCGGTGACCGCTTTGATGATGAAAGAAAAGGAACCGGCGCGATTTGAAAAAGTGGTGGCCGACGCACCGTGGATAGATTTTGGGATGCTTGCAAAACAGGAGCTTTGGCGCCGAGCCAACCTGCCGCCTCTTTTGTACGGCTATGTAGGTTTCGTGGCAAAAAACTTTTTTGGACTCGACTTTAAAGAAGCGGACAATAAGGAGCGTTGTAAAAAACTCTGCAAAGAGAGGGTTTTGTATATCTTCGAGTCGGAAGATACTCTTGTTACAAAATCTCAACGTACGCTTCTTAAAGAGCTGTGCCCCGATGCTTATATCGTCGAGTTTGAAGGGATAGGGCACGTGGAGGCTTTCAAACTCGATCAAAAGAGTTATACCAAACTCCTCACCCGCTTTTTAAACATCTAATATCTTTATCTACAAAATATATTCTACTTATGAAAAAAGACTTTTTCTACTTTTTTTTGGGAAATGTCGAAGTTTTTACTCTAAATTGGTAATTATAAATAATAAAAGTTAAGAGTTTGTCCGATACTATATCTACAATAAAACAGAAAATGGAGGAAAAATTGAGCAGAAAGTCGATCTTTTATGCGGCAGTTACGGCAGTTATTATCTTGGGAGGTTGCGGTGGCGGAGGGCCTCAACCGCAGAGTGCAAACTCGAATATTGGACTGGGAGGAGGTTATACGGTAGCGTACGCCTATTTGGAGGATGGCGAAAAACTAACTAAAATATCTACCGAATACGTCGCTCCCAAAGATGATGAAGAGGTAGTTAAAATAAACAGTAGAGGTTTCTACCCAAACTATAATGTGCCAAAAGAGT
>JALSPH010000086.1 GCA_026986055.1 Campylobacterales bacterium | reverse complement strand
GGCGCTAAAGGAAGCGCCTAAATTTTAGTAGAGTCCGAAGCGTCCGTCGCCTCTTCTGTAGAGGACGCGCATCTTTCCGTCGATATCGTTGAAGACCAAAAACTGCTTGTCGGGCGAAGCTTTGAGCATATTTAGCGCCTCTTCTATCTCGAGCGGCTTGTATAGATCGAGCTCCATAGGTACGATCTCGTCTGAGTCGTCCGCCAGTGCCGCTGCGATTTCTGCTTCATGGGCTGCCGCCAACTCATCGGGGCGAACGGATTTGTGCTCGGTCACCTTGTCGTGGTGGCGTCTTAGGACCTTTTGGGCGCGATCTATGGCTAGGTCGACCGCTGCATATACATCTTTGTCCTTTTGGCGGATAACTACGGTATTTTTGTTCGCCATATGTATAACGAACTCTACGCTGTAACCCTTTTTCCCGTTTCTCTCGTCCGCATCTATCACGACTCTTGTAGAGATGATGTCAAGATTATACTTCTTTAAGCCATCAATAGCGTTTGATATATGCTCTTTTATGGCATCGGTCAGCTCGAAGTGGCGACCTACGATGCTTATATTCATCGTAATACTCCTTCAGTAAGATTTACCGCTATTGTAGCAAACGGCGGCTTAAACGGCCACACGCCTCTTAAGGTTTTTGTATAGTACGGCGGAAGTATCTGACCGTTTCTTTTGTCTCTTGGTCTTGGTAAGTGACGGTCGTATCTACGATCACGGTACCGCTCGATTCAGCTGTGCCGATACCGTTGTCAAGCGTGTCGCATGCAGCCGGCAGACCGCTGCCGAGATAGTACATTTTCATATAGATATTAAATTGTGCATAGTTCAAACTCATAGAATTTACACAATCAACGCTGTTGTCATGAGCCGATATGGCCAGCAAAGCGAACTCCGTGGAACTTTTTGCCAGAAGCTGCGCCTGCTCCTGTAGGTATAGGTCGCTCGTCTGTTTCGATGTTTGCGAAGAGAGCGAAAGGGTGAGCATCATCAGTACGGCGACAAGCACCATAAGGAAAATGGCCGAAAGAAGCGTAAATGCAGGTCTCATCAAAACACCACCTTCTCTTTGCAGACGGAGACATTGTTTTCTACGATTTTACCTTTGATGCAGAGTTTCAGCCGCATTACGTCACCCTCCTGCCTGAATTTAAACGTCGTCACATGCTCTGCAAGCAGACTCTTTTTTGTAGCATCTCTCATGGTTCCACCACGCCACGGCTGGTAGTTCCAGTAAAGATATAGATCGCAATCTTGGATACAACCAAGAGGGTCGGGTGCTATAGCGTATGCCGTCCATACCAATTTGTAACGTTCGAATATGATATTTGGCTTGGTATAAACATCGGTTACTCTGAAAGCCGTAGCTCCGTTTGGCGAGATGTCATAAACGTAATCGCTTTGGTTTCCATACCAGCCAAACTTACCTATATCGAAGCCTTCTTCGCTCTCAGGGAAGATTACGGCAGCAACATTTATATTTGCGTCATCATCACTTAGAGACTTTATAATATCATCTTCCTTATTCAAGTCGCTGCCGGGCGTGACAAGCAGTTTGGCAGTAGAAGGGTTTACATCTATGAAACCGCTCCAGGCCGGTTTGTAGTAGTTCAAATTGGTGTCGTATGTGCCTCTGAAACCCTCGTCGTCATACCCTATCCACTCGATTATTTTGTAATTTTCATCAAGACGCGGGTCGGCCGTGCTTACAAACTCTGAAGTGTTAGGTTTTGTAGCGATAGTGGCCGACTTTATCCTATACTGCAATCTTTTAGCTATCTGTTCGAGGGCAAGCTCCGTCTTTGTCTGCAAGGCGTTTGTCCCTCTGCTTAGAAGATAGTTTTCGTAAATTTTTGCGTAAACTTCCGAAGCGATGGCGGCTACGATACCGAATATCATGATGACAAATACGAGTTCGACAAGAGTGAAGGCTCTTCGCAGGTTTTTCACGGGCCGACCCTTTTTGAGAAGTATCTGACCTCTCCGACATTGGCTGCAAAAGAGCGCATAACCACTTTGGTATCGGAAGTATCGGAGGATATCGTAGTTTCGATCATCTTTATGCTTGTAGGTTCGGTTGTAACGGAAGTGGTGCTTACCGTACCTATAATATTTATAGGTGTATAGTCGTTTCCGTTTGAAAGGTCATCTTCGACATATACTACGGAGATTTTTATGTTGTAGTTTTGTTTGTAATCGGACTCGTTGTTGCCGGCACCGCTTAAGAGAGAGGCATCTTTGCCGTTTATATCGTCGATGTCGTCCATATCGCCGCCGTCGGAGCCGAGGTTGGCGGGAGCGGTAGCGTTTCTCTCTTCGTTGTAGCACTTCCTTCTATAGTCTTCTTGGAAGTGTCCTATTCTCATTCTCGTGCCGGATATTTCTCTGCATTGAAGAGGGTTTGTATAAAAGGTATCGAGGACTTTTGCATACCCTCCGTTTAGGCTTTCATCCGTTTGGTTTTCATCCCATTTGTAGCTCATGATGTTTACCATTTGGCTCAAACCGGCCATAACCGCCTCCTGATGCACGGAGGTTTCGACACTTCTCTCCGTTTCGGACATAATCAACGGTACGCTCATGAAGGTTATGCCTATGACGACGATAGCGACGATAAGCTCGATCATCGAAAAGGCGCCTCTTACCACTCTATTCTCCTACTCGAACTTCCGCTTGCGTTGGCATCTACCGTCTTTCCGAGAGTACCTATGCCTGCCCAGTCGTTAGGCTTTCCTTGAAAGAGAACGTCATAATATATTCGTCCGTCCGCAAAATATTTATGAAACTTCAACCATGGGTCGGCCTCCACCAGAATTCTCGCCCTGTATGGTTTTGCGGCACCTATATATTCTACTGTAGGGCTGTAGGGAGGAGAGTGTTTCAAAGCGTTGTATGGATTTACCCCGTTTATTTCCACGCTGTTGTCAGGTTTCACGAAAGCCTTTCTGGCTTCAAGGGCCGTAATGTTTCCGTCTGCTGCCGTATGGAGCGGGTTTATCCACCAGTTTCTGCTGTCTACGCTCTCTCTCCATCCATTCTCTCTTGAGATATTAAAGTCTGCACAATTTACCAAAATAGAGTCGCAGTAAACTTCCGCATATATAGGCGTATCTATGGAGTCTTCCTCCGTCCTGTAGTCGGGAGCATGCACCCTTCCGTAATATACATATCTTCTGAATGGATTTGCGACGGGATATGCCAACTCTCCCCTCGCTTCGTGTGATGCATTCATGTCTGCGAAGCTCGTACATTGTGCCGAATTTGCACACTCTACCTTTATTGCAGTTATATTTAATTCGATGGGGTTTACCGATACGCTACTGTTTCTATCGAAGTTGATGGCAAGGTCGGCCTTGGTGACCCCTGAAGTTATTCGGGTGAAGGCTATCTTATCTACATCTTCTTTATCCGTTGTATTGGTTTCGGAACTGTTGATATCGTAGTATCTTAAAAGTGTCGGTGAATCGAGGGTGTCTTCGGCAGGATTTAGGGATCTTTCGAATGTAAGGTTCATATCTACCCCGTAGCAACCTTTCGAAAAGTTTGTCAACGTCATGCCGTTCGCTCCTTTGGCGACTATATCTCCTTCTACTCTTATCGACATATTGTAATCGTCGGTAAGATTGTTCATGTATATAAACGAGTCGTTCGGTGCACTTAACGTTATAGCGGATACATTGAATTCGTATGTTTTGAAAAATAGGTTCAAATCATAATATTGCTCATTTTGATTGTGATCCTGCCGGTAGTGATCGGATGATATGATACATCCTACTTTACCGCTAGGTTGGACCGAACTGTAGCCCTGGTCTGGAAACATTATACAGTCTTGCCCCCATCTCCCAGGGTTATCGACTTTGGTCCATTGAGCGTCTCTTACAAGAAATCTGTACTCACCGACATTGTTGTGTATCAGATCGCTTGAGGATCTTCCGTCCCAGAAGGTAAAGGAGTATGTTCTGTTGGCATCGTCGGCACAGTTGCTGCCTGGATAGAAGTTGCTCATGATCCCCGCTATCGTACTATTCTCTTCAAGTTTTCCGGCGGGCAGGCTTTCGCCGTACCCTTGTATATACTTCTTTGCATTTTGATTGCTGTTGTATCTGGTGGCAGTTATACTTATAGTATAGTTGTAGTCTGCGGCTATATTTACGGGTGCCGATGAGTTGTTTTCGGCAATAATCATTGTTTTGCTATTGCTGCTGTTGCGGTCGTATAGAGTTATTCTGAACGTTTCCGGCCTGATGGAGAAGTTGTCTCTTGAGCAAAGCGGTTTGCCGTAATACTTTTTAAGACAGCTATAACAGCTGCCGCCGTTGGTCGTACCGTCGCATGCAGATTTGCAAAGAGTGTCGAAAGATGCGAATTTGGAGTCGTATAGTGTTTTCATACACGTTTCGTCGTTTCTACTGGTACATGTGTTTTTTACTAGGGTACTCTTATTGTCTTCAAGGTACCATACTCTAAATGCCGTGTTTCTAAGAGCAAAATCTGGAGTGTTGGGTATGGCGTCCGTCGTTGCGGAGTTGTTGAAGCTTACATATACCGGCTCCGTGATGTTGGAGTCCGGGTTGTTGCACGAAGCGTTCGTGTCGCTTTTGAAAAAGTTCGCGTTTATCATCTCTATTTCGATGTTTGTAGTCACCGCTTTCGGCGTCTCGTAGTCTGCGTCGTAGAAGATACCGTGAACATCGAAGTTTCTACTTGAAACCTGTGTGATCAAATTGTATGTCGTAGGCTTTGTGGCGTCGCTGATAACGTTGAAGATTCCCCACTCGGGTGCGTATACGGTAGAGGTAGGGCATCTGCTGTTAGCGTCGAGGTGTCTATAGATAGATACGGGGCCGCTCCCGTAGTTTACCGTGAAATTGACGTCGAAGAGGAAAAGAGTCTCTATTCTTGGCTGAGAAGCATTGGTTTCGTAGTCGAAAAGTATGTAGTTACTTTGATTGGCGTTCATGGTTCCGCCTTGGTTAGGAGTCGCTCCTTCTCCAAAGTATAGACTGAAACCGCCATCTGTAACATTATGCGAGAGTTGGCTTGCAGGTTCGTATTCGTTTATATTGTAGACTGCCTGCATGACGCTTCCATCTATATATTTGAGCATATTTTTATCTTTGACGGAGACTGTAAGCTCCGCATTTTCAAGAGGGAAATCCCCTTCGAGACTTCGAATGAGCAGGTGTGTCCTCAGGGGTTTGTCGGGTGCCGACAGGTGCAGAGTGGTGTTGACGTCGTTCTGAGAGCTATCCAGCACGTAACCGTCGATATCGAACGTGTAGTCGTAGCATATTTTAGGTACGTAAAGCTCCGATGAAAAGGCCATCATGCTTGGAGTTATGTAGTCGTTATTGCTAAACATTTTTATATAGACGCTGTCAACAAGCGGGTTCGCGTCTCTGTACTGCTCCATCAGGGTTGAAACGTCGTAGTTGTCCACGTCGACACCTACATTGTTCGTACTGAGGTTGTTGTCGACTCCGTTTACGATGTCGTCTCTTAAAATATTGTCGAGTCTGGCATCGAACATATTGTCGCGGTTTCCTACATGTGTACCTGCCGTAAGGCCCGGCATATATTCATAACCGCTCGTTTCGCTGTCGCTTATCTTCATCCAATCTTGCGCATTATTGTAGGGTGTTCGTCCATATCTGTACTCTCCTTCACCGGAAAAGACGGAAAGCTGTGCTTTGATTTTTCCCGACTCCGGGAGTCTGAAGCCGCTTATTTTGATGGGATTGTTGTTTTCGTTTATAGAGATGAAACCGTTGTAAATTGAAATATTCTTTGGAGTCCCTTTTGTGTAATCCTCCGCGTATATAACTACAAGGCTCCATCCGCCGAAAGCTCCCGGCGAAGGCTCTCTTCCTTCCATCGTCGTAAGGTTCGCTACTGTAAATGTATTTTTCCCCGGTGAAATAGCGTTAGATCCAAATAGTGACGTCACATTGGCATATGCAGCATATGTCTGGCCGTTGCTGCTCTCGTAAACGTGGAAAGTGTTGGCCTTGACGTCGTTGTAGCCGCCGCTGTTTATCTTCAGTTTTATATCGAGTGCCCCGGTCTGGCTTATGTCGAACTGACTTATGCCTATCGAAGTACCTTTTCCAACCTCTACGAAGTCGTACGTGGAGCCGTTTTCGACTGCGTAGTGTATGGGGTGGTTCTTGTCTACGCTTATGCGCCCCTGCCAGAAAAGGCCTGCCCAGATAATTCCGGTCTCAGTGTCGTACGTGTTTGGAATTTCAACATAGGATGAGGTGGAGTTCCATGTGCTCGGGTCGTTGTCAATATCGAGATACTTCGTTACATGCATGTTGCTGGTGATATTTTGGTAATCGGTATCGCCGTGGCATGTACCTCCATAGCCGTCGGTAAGCTCCGTAAGGCATAGTACGGTGTTACCAGCTATTTTGTAGTCTCCTATTAGATTGCGAGACTCCGGAGGGTTTATTAGGTAGAAAGGTAGTTCCACTCCATTCGTTATAACTGTTTCTACCTTTATAGAAACCGTTGCAGTGTCGGTTAGATTGTTTTCGTCCGTAATGGTGTATGTGAATGTGTCGGTTCCTATGAAGCCCGGAGGAGGCGTATATGTGAAGTTGCCGTCATACTGGATGGAGAGAGAGCCTCCGTTTGCAGGTGGGGTATATGAAGTGACCTTTATATTTGTTCCGATATCGTTGCTTAGAACGTTGGCGTTAAGAGGATTGTCGGGAGGTGTCGTATAGCTGTCGTCGACGGCATCTATCGTAGCTGAGGAGGAGGTGCTTAGAACGAAGTTGTCGATAAGCGCTTTTTCAGCCGATGGAGCCGAAACGTCGTACATTATTCTAAGTACTACCTTTCCGTTAGCATCCGTGGATGAAGTTAGAGAAAAATGTTTATGGACCGGTACATTGCTTCCATCTGCTCCCGGTATCGTTTCTCCGTTTACCAGGTTTTGTCCGTTTACCTGGACATAAACGTAGTCGGTATATTGGGCTCCGCTCTCCCATCCTCCGATCCCCCAAAAGTCGAACTCTATGGTTACGGGAAGGTTCGCATTCGATGGGCCAAAATCGTAAATTTTGCTCTTCCAGCGCAACTCCTGGTTGATTCTCAAAACATGTGAGTCTATCGGACTGCCGTAATAGATGAGTGAAGTTCCCCAATTGGTCCATCCATTTTTGGAGCCCGATTCGAAGTCGTCGGTAAGTGTGGCGCCGTTCGCTACTGCGAGGAATAGTGAAATATATATGACAAACGTTTTAAGCAGTTTCATAGTCAGAGCTCCTTCGTTTAAAGTATACAGAGTACTTTTTGATTAAACGCTCCTTATCCCAATATATAATAGATAATATCTTCGATGCGATAAAAAGTCTCTTAACATTAACATTCATTATCTTTTGTAATATTGAATGCACTATGGACGGCTTCCATGAATGCCGCTCTTGCACCTTTGCTTTCCAAAGCGGCACAACCTGCCGCCGTCGTGCCTCCGGGGCTCATGACCGCATCTTTCAAAAGTGCGGGGTGGCTGTGGGCAAGCAGTGGCGCGAACCCATAAAAAAGCCCCTCTACCAGTTTCATGGCGTCACTTCTCTTTAGACCCTCTTTCACGCCGCCGTCCGCCAAAGCTTCCGCTACCATAGCCAGGTATGCGGGGCCGCTTCCTGCGATTGCGGTGGCGATATCTAGCTCCTTCTCGCTTCCTACCCAAAGGGTTTTGCCTATGGCGCCAAAAAGGGTTTTCGCCTCCTCTTTTTTCGTTTCATCTCCGGTGATCGTCGTCATCGAAGCGAAAAATTCGGCTGCAAGATTTGGCATGGCTCTTACGTAGTTTTCCGCTTTTATAGCTTTTTGAAGCTCTTTTATTTCGGTGCCGGCCAGGACGGAGTAGAGAGTTTTCGCTTTTCCTTTCAGTGTCGATGCGGCAGCTTTAAGAGCGTTTGGCTTGACGCATAGTATCACCGTTTCTCCATCCATATCGTACTTTTCCAAAAGAGCGGTTTTTGCATGCTTGGCGAGTTGGTTCGTAAAGTGAAGCAGTCTCTCTCCGTCTCTGCCTACAATTGTAAGTTCATGCTCCTTCTCCAGCCCTTTTGCGAGTGCCAGAGCCATTTTACCCGGTCCGACTATAGTCACTTTCATGATGCACTCTCCCTTTCGATGTATTTGTTCAGTGGATCTGCGAGAGAAAAGTTCGGGTATTTCTGGCTATCGAGAACTATCTGCCCCATAAGGCCGCTTTTCTTGTTGAAAAGCAGGGGAGCCAGGAAGTTCACGTGCGAATTCTCTATCGGGGTGTCTATGATCATAATGTTGAGCACCATCAAATCTTCGGGGCTTTCGGCCTTTAGCTTTTGAGCTACGCTTTGAGGCAGGTCGAAAATATAGTCGTTTCGCAAGAGAGCCGGAGTTACGAGTGTGAAAGTGGGAGTCGCGGCACCGTTTTTGTCGACAAGCCTGTAGAACTCTCCATCTATCTCTTCCAATCTCACCTCTTTGCACGATTCAAACCCGAGAATTGGGATTGCTGCTTTAAAATCCATGAATAACAGTCCTTTTGCGGATCCCCAATAAAGGCACCCTTTAATGGGTAAGTAATAATATATCGGCTAAAATCGTACCAAAGTTTATCAAAAAGGTTCTGAATGTATCGTTTCGTTCTGCAAATTGTCGTTGCTTTCAGCCTTCTTCTGGCTCTTGGAGGCTGTAGCACGAAAAGCGAACAGGAGTATGAAAAGCCGGCACTCTACTGGTACAAAAAATTGATGCGAAGCGTCGCTGCGGGCAATATAGAAAAAGCGGACGACTATTTCACATCACTCGAGAGCGAGCATGTCGGTTCTCCTCTGATACCGGAAGCTATGGAGATTTTGATTCAGGCTCATATGGATGAGGAGGAGTATCTTCTGGCCAACTTCTATCTCGATGAGTATCTGAAGCGCTACGGAACCTCCAAAAATCGTGACTTCATAGAGTTCATGAAGATAAAAACATCCTTTATGGGGCTCAAGTCTCCCGAAAGAAACCAGGAGTTGATAGAGGAGACTCTTGAAAAAGCGAAAAGGTTCATAAAAGTTTACACTTCAAGCCAATTCAAGCCGATGGTCGAGACTATGGAGGTGCGTCTGGAGATGACGAGATTCATAATGAACGAAAAGATCGCCGCACTCTACGATAGGCGAGACAAGCCCGAAGCCGCCCGGATATATAGGGAGCGAAACGAGAAGAGCTGGTTGAAAAAAGAGCAGATAGAGCTTCCGCAAAAAGGGTGGCTTGGAGCACTTTTCGAGTAGATGGACTCCAGCTTTTTGCAGTGTGTGCAAAAGATGAGTCTCTCAGGCCACTCCACCTCTTGACAAATGGAAAAAAAATCACTATATTTAAGAAAAATTTAAAACTTTTGGAGGATTTATGCAGCTGAGCGATTACGGCGCATTTCCGGCCGATATACCGGTCATTGTGGAAGATGATCTATTTTTGTACCCCTTTATGATATCACCCATTTTTCTTAGCGATGAAAAGAATGTGCAGGCAGCTATAGAAGCGGTTGAGAGCAACTCTTTGGTTCTTGTCTGTCCGACAAAGCCAAACCATGAGGGTGAGAGAACCTTCGACGCAATCTACAATGCCGGCGTGGTGGGCTCCATTATGCGCAAGGTGACTCTGCCGGACGGGCGTATAAAGGTCCTTTTTCAAGGGCTTGCACGCGGGCGTATCATAGACGAGGTAGCCACCTCTCCGCTTGTCGCGAAAGTGGACATAATAAAGTCGAAGCCCTACAACGAACTGAAAATCGAAGCACTTATGGAGGTTCTGCGAGAGAAGCTAAGAACACTCTCTGCAGTCTCCAACCAGTTTCCGCCGGACCTTGTCAGAACGATTGAGGAGAATCACGAACCAAACAGAATAGCAGATCTGATTTCAAGCACTATAAGGATAAAGAAACCGGAAGCCTACGAGCTTTTCATAGAGGAGGACGTAGAGCAGAGGTTGCTGCTGCTGATAGACATAATAAGCGAAGAGATAGAGGCGAGTAAACTTCAAAAAGAGATCCGCTCGAAAGTTCATAGCCGTATAGAGCAGGTAAACAAAGAGTATTTCCTGAAAGAGCAGCTCAAGCAAATTCAGCAGGAGCTTGGCACCGACACTCAACGGGAAGAGGAGATAGAGGAGTACTACAAGAAGCTCGAGGCAAAAAAGCCTTATATGAACGAAGATGCCTACAAAGAGGTGAAAAAGCAGATAGATCGTTTCGCGCGTATGCATCCGGACTCTGCGGATGCGAATATGATTCAAGGGTATCTTGACTGGGTTCTTGAGATACCTTTTGGAAAATATGCGAAAAAACATCTAAGTGTCGAAGATGTCCAAAGGCAGCTCGACAAAGACCACTACTCGTTGAAAAAGCCTAAAGAGCGGATAGTGGAGTATTTTTCCGTAAGAGAGCTTGCCGAGCTAAGAGGGGTCAAAGAGAAAGAGATCAAAGGGGCGATTCTTTGCTTCGCCGGACCTCCAGGCATAGGGAAAACCTCTCTTGCAAACTCCATATCGAAAGCTCTTAAAAGAAAGCTCGTACGTATAGCCCTTGGAGGTCTGGAGGATGTAAACGAGCTTAGAGGCCACCGCCGGACATATATAGGTGCGATGCCCGGCCGTATAGTTCAAGGCTTGATAGATGCGCAGGAGATGAACCCCGTTATGGTTCTGGACGAGATAGACAAAGTAGGCAGAAGTATGAGGGGGGATCCGACCTCGGTTCTGCTCGAGATACTTGATCCTGAACAGAACAGTGCTTTTAGAGACTACTACCTCAATTTCAATATCGATTTGAGCCAGGTTATATTTATAGCGACGGCAAACGATGTGGGAGCGATTCCGGGACCGCTGCGCGACCGTATGGAGTTCATCTTCCTTAGCAGCTACACACCGCAGGAGAAGTATGAGATAGCCAAGCGCTACCTGATTCCTCAGGAGCTGAAAAAACATGCTCTTAAAAAGAGTGAGTTTTCCATAACCAAGGCGGCACTGGAGATGGTGATAGAGAACTATACCAGAGAAGCGGGTGTCAGGAACCTGCGACGCCGAATTGCAGATATGATAAGGAAAGCGGCAAAAGAGATATTGAGCAATCCCGATATCAAAAAGATATCTGTCACGGTGAAGAATCTTCACGAGTTTCTCGACAAACCTATTTTCGAGATAGATGTAACCGACAATGTTCCAACGGTCGGTGTGGTGAACGGTCTTGCATGGACTGCCGTAGGCGGGGATGTTCTGAAGATAGAGAGTATCAAAATAAAAGGCAAAGGTGCCCTTCAGCTTACGGGAAGCCTTGGAGATGTCATGAAAGAGTCCGCAAGAATTGCACTGAGTGTGGTAAAAACGCTGATAGACCGCGGGCAACTGGCAATCGATGAGAAGATAATTCCAAAAACGGTGAAAGAGAGAGAAGAGAAGATCAAGCTCGAACCGAGTGAAGTCTACAAGCGATACGACCTTCATATACATATTCCCGAAGGCGCGACCCCAAAAGATGGTCCAAGTGCAGGTATTACGATGGCTACCGCGATAGCTTCGATTTTGGGTGAGTACAAAGTCCGCGCCGATGTAGCTATGACCGGCGAGCTTACGTTGACAGGAAAAGTGTTGCCGATAGGTGGACTCAAAGAGAAGCTTATAGCAGCCTACAAAGCTAAGATAAAGAAGGTGTTGATTCCTGAAAAGAATTATAAAAGAGACCTCGATGACATTCCGGATGTGGTAAAAGAGGCTCTTGAGATAGTACCGGTTAAAAAAATCGAAGATGTATTGAACGAGGCTTTGATGGAGAGAGATTAGAAGGCTCCCCCTATGGGAGCTCTCTTATTTGGGTTCTTGTGATTGTAGAGTTATAAAGTTGATAGACGCTGAATTTTCTCCATTATATCGTTCTCCCTGACAGGTTTGGCTATAAAGTCGTTTGCTCCGCTGTTTAGGGCTTCACTCTTCTTTGTCTCGTCGGTAGTCAGAACTATAACAGGGATATTCTGCAATTTAGGGTTGGAATTCATGATCTGCAAAACTGCGATTCCATCCATAACAGGCATTATGATATCGAGTAATACCAGATCTATATCGTTAAGATCCTTCAGCAGAGTTATAGCCTCCTGACCGTCGGAGGCTTCCACTATCTCTTCTATTGTCGGGTTTTTTTTCAGCATGGCCGCCATCAGTTTTCTATTTATCATATCATCGTCGACAACCAAAACTTTAAGTCCACTCATTAAACTATCCTTCAATCTATATGAATTTTTCCACTATTAAACGTATAAGATCACGATTTACCAAGTTTACGATTACTTCATCGCTCTCTTTTCTCTCTTCTTCGCTCACAACACTTGCGGGATCCGTCATTAGTACGAGCGATGCTTTCGGTGCCTTCATTCGTATCTCGTTTCGAAGAGCAGGTAAAGCAAGATTTTCCACCTCTTTATCTACAAAAATAAGGGCCGTTTCATCGTCGCTTTTACCGATCAAATCTTTGGTGTCATTAGCTATATCGACTTTATAGCCAAGTTCGTGAAGCATATTTGCAAAAATTTTACCTTCAAGCAGACTTTTTTTCAAAACTACTATCTTATCTGGAGATTTTTCACTTCCTCTATCTTTTTCAGCCTTCTTCGTTTCCGGCTTTTTTATCGGTGCTTCTTCGGCCAAGCCAAAATCAAACTCTTTCTCTTCTCTCCTCTCCTCCTCTTCAAATACAGGTGAGCTTTTACCCTTTTGTTCCTCTTTTACCTCTTTTTTATCTTTGGAGCTCATTTTTTCCGCAAGAAACTTTTTCAAAATCGAAATAATCTCTTCTCTGATAAGAGGTTTTGTCGTGTACTCGTCGAGGCCTTCTGCCAAGAAGCGCTCCCTGTCACCTTTGAGTGCGTTTGCCGTAAGGGCTACAATCGGAATATGCGGTACGTTTTCATCCTCTTCATAATCGAGGATTTCGTGGGTAGCTTCGACACCATCCATTACCGGCATTGAGATATCCATGAATATTATGTCAAAATCGCCGCTTCTGCGTTTTTCGAAAGCTTCGAGGCCATTGTCCGCCAGTTCGACCGTAAGTCCCAAATCTTCAAGGGTACGCTTGATGAGCTTCTGGTTGATTGTGTTGTCCTCTGCAACAAGCGCTTTTGCGTTGAATCCTATATGCTCGATATCAATAAGCGGACGACGAACCTCTTTGACCACTTCCGATGTCGCAGCTTTAAGAACGGCGACCATTTTGGTAGCATTGACAGGTTCGTATAGAATCTTTTCACAGTGTAGCTTTAGAGTTTCGATACGTTTTTGCTGAGTAGATTTTATAATCACATTGCAGTGAAGGGGAGTTTTGCCCATTTTGCGAAGATCTGCATCCGATGCATAGTCGCTGTCGATCAGTACCGACTGTACTTTCTTTTCCGATGCCAATTTTATAAGATCTTCCGGTGATCCGAACGGAATGAGTGTAGCACCGTAAAATTCAAGGTACTCTTTGATGTAATCATCCTGCTTTTTGTGCATACTCGGCGATGTAAACATTGCGACGGAAACATTGGAGAAGCGTTTGTACATATCTTCGTTCATTTGAGGGAGCTCGTCGAATTCGAGAGTGAAGTAGAACTTTGTTCCTTTGCCGAGTTCACTCTCAAGCTGCAGGTGCCCGCCCATAAGTTCTGCATATCTTGCGGAGATAGTAAGGCCAAGCCCCGTACCGCCGAATTTTCTCGTGACGCTTGTGTCCGCTTGAGAGAAGGCTTCGAAAATATGCGCTTTTTTGTCCGGAGATATACCGATACCGGTATCTTCGACACTGAAGCTG
>JALSPH010000085.1 GCA_026986055.1 Campylobacterales bacterium | reverse complement strand
AGATAATGCCCATCAGTAGAAGCACTACCAGCAGCTCCACCAGAGTGAACGCTTTTTGGGCACTCTTTCTCAAGCTCTACTGCCTTTCGCACTCCTTCAGCGTGATATCTTTGGCTTCCCCTTCGCCTCCCTCTTTACCGTCGGCCCCAAGACTTATGATATCGATCTCCCCGCCGTTGTTGAGGTAGACATATGGGTGTTTCCAAGGGTCTCTCGGAAGCCTTTTGCTCTCAAGATAGCCGATAGGTGCGTAGTTGGTATATTTTTCAGGGTCAGGGTTTTTCAAAAGGGCTTCCAGCCCCTCTTCGGTTGTGGGGTACATGCCATTGTCGAACTTGAACGACTTAAGCGCCTCTTCTATGTTTTTCATCTGTATACAGACAAGTTTTCTCTTTGCGCTTTCAGCCTTTCCAAGAAGGTTGGGTAGTACAAGTGCGCTAAGAAGCCCCAGGATGATTATGACTATCATCAGTTCCAGGAGTGAAAAGGCTAAGCGGTTTTTAGAGCGTTGAGCGTTGAGCGTTGAGCGTTTAGTTTCAATATTTGCCATCAATCATACCTTTTTTGAAGTAAGTAGTGTGTAGTGTGAATGCATTTTCATTTAGTTGTTTCCTTTGAGAGAAATTTTTAGAGATTTTAACATTTTTAAAAGTCAGATGTTTATATACCTTAATCTTCAACTACGTTTCCAAATATCCAATGTTTCGCATTTCATGATGATCTTCCAATATTACTGCACACTTCTTACTACCCACTACTAACTACTCTCCTAAACTAATAGAGAATATAGGCAGCAGCATCGAGATAACCAAAAAGCCGATAATTCCGCCTATGGTCAACATCAAAATCGGCTCTAAAAGTGCCAGCATAACCTCTATGCGGTCTCTGTTTTGCTGAGCGTACAGCTCTGAGAGGCTTTTGAGGGAGAAGGCCAGATGCGAACTCTTCTCTCCAAGTGCGACCGCATTTACGAAGTCGTTAGGAACCTCTCCCCTTTTTACGTTTTCGCGAACGGCTTGAGTGAAGCTTTTACCCTCTACGACTTGGGTTGCTATTTTACCAAAAAGTTTTTGAAGATAGCGGTTTGAAACGGTTTGGGCCGCGAAGTTGAGAGCTTGGGCGAAGGGTACGCCGCTTTGCAGTAGCAGGGCCATGACCCGGCCGAACCTGCCAAGCTCCATAGCGGTCACCATGGCGCCAAAGAGCGGTATTTTAAGTAGAATTCTGTCCATGACGTACCCGAAGCGTTCGTTTCTTTTCCATAAAAAGGCGAAAGCTGCTATGGCTGCTACTGATATTATGAGCAGAAGCCAGGAGTAGTTTTGGAAAAAGTGTGAAAGAGCTAAAGTTACCTTCGTAGAGGTCGGCAGTTCGCTCTTTGTAGCCTCGAACATATCTACGATTTTGGGTATTATCGTTGTGAGCATGAAGTTTATCATCGCAACCGCGATAAGAAGAATGAAAGAGGGGTATATGAAGGCTTTGACGACATCCCTTTTTATCTTCTCCTGCTCCTGTACATAGTCGGATAGTTCCAGCAGCACCATCTCCAAGTTTCCGCTCTTTTGCGCTACCTTTACCGTATGGAGAAAAAATGGAGGGACGCTGTAGATATCTTGAGCGGCCAATGCTTCGTAAAAGGAGCCCCCTTTCTCTATATTTCGTGCGACCTCTTCTAAAAAGCGGTGCTGTTTGGAGCGTTTTTTGAAGTTTTCCGCTACCAGGTGAAGCCCCTTCGGCAGCGATATGCCGGCTTTTAGGTAGAGGCTGAGGTTTCGTCCGAGCGTTGCCGTAAGAGATGGCGGAAGCTCCTGTTTGAAGAGCGAGCGCTTCTCTCTGATACTTTCGGTTAAAATACCTTTTTGCTTCAGCTGCTCTTTTGCCTCCTGAAGGGTTGAAGCTCCTATGGTGCCTTTGACCCTCTTGCCGTAGGCATCGAACCCCTTGTAGCTGAAGGTCATATACTCTTGACTCCTATACGAACCGCTTCGGGAATGCTCGTTTCTCCCGCTATCACCATTCTTCTAAGTTCGGTAAACATCGGCCTGAAATCTGTATGCTCAAGAAGGTAGCCTCTAATACTCTGCTCATCGGCACCGCTTTTTATCTGTGCGGCGAAGGCTTCATCCACTACGATGATCTCTCCTATGGCTCTTCTGCCTATATAGCCCGTACCACCGCATTTGTCGCACCCATTTGGCCCAAATAGTGAAGTGTCGTGGGGAAGATCGAAGTAGCGGATATCTTCGTCGCTTGGCGTGTATGGTGTTTTGCAGTGGGGGCAAAGAAGCCTTACGAGGCGCTGGGCTATGATGCCGATGAGTGTAGAGCTTACAAGAAACGGGTCTATTCCCATATCGATGAGCCTGGCAATTGCGGCAGCGGCACTGTTCGTGTGCAGTGTAGAGAGCAGCAGGTGCCCCGTCATAGCCGCTTGAGTCGCTATTTTCGCGGTTTCCGTATCGCGCATCTCACCCACCATTATGACGTCCGGGTCCTGCCTGAGTATAGAGCGTAGAGCTTCGGAGAATGTCAGGTTCACCTTTTCGTTAACTTGAATCTGGTTGATACCTTCGGCATTGTACTCCACGGGGTCTTCTACCGTCACTATATTGTAGTGCTCGTGATCTATCTCTTTCAAAAAGGAGTGTAGAGTCGTCGACTTACCGCTTCCCGTGGGACCTGTTATGAGGATCATCCCGTAGCTGTGTTTCAGAAGGGATTTGAGTTTGACAAAAACCTCTTCGGAGAAGCCGAGCTGCTGCAAAGAGGGTATCGACTCCCCCTTCATAAGAAGCCTCATAACCGCCTTTTCGCCATAGTAAGTCGGAAGTATCGAGACACGAACGTCCACGCCGGCACCTGCTATGGTGATTTTGGTGCGGCCGTCTTGGGGGATGCGCGACTCCGAAATATCTAGGTTGGAGATGACCTTTATGCGGTTTATGATGGAGCCGATGGCCCCTTTGTTTAGTGTCGCAATTTTTGTCAGCACTCCGTCGATTCTAAAGCGAACATCCCCCTCTTTCTCGAAAGTCTCTATATGAATGTCCGTGGCTCTTCTTTTGAGTGCCTGCACGAAAAGGGAGTTTACGTAGCGAATAATCGGGGCCGAGTCTTCGCTGGCAAGCAGGTCTTCGTTCTGTAAAAAGCTCTCTATCTCTTCAGCGCTCTCGAAACCCTCTACGCCCCCTATACCCTCTTCGCTCTTGAGCTCCAAAAATTTGGTTTTGAGAGCTTCGTAACTCTCTTCATCCAAAATGGCAAGGGGAAATTTGCCTCCAAGATGAGAGAGTGCGTTAAGCATATCCGCATCCGGGTTCTCCCTCACTACAGCGTGCGGCTCCTCTTTTAAAAGAGCAAATAGCAGCCCGTTCTTTACGTAGAAGTCAAGATTCTCTACTTCGGTATATATCTTCGGCTCTACATGCAAAGGGGCTTCGCTCATTCGCCATCTCCGCTCTTTTTTGCCGCCTTTTCGAGCTCCGTGCCGAGAATCTCCGCCAATTTTGCCTTGAGCTCTTCGCTTTTTGCGATCTTTTCTTGAATTTGCGCCAAAGATGCGCTGTTTTTGACGATATAGGGGGTGA
>JALSPH010000084.1 GCA_026986055.1 Campylobacterales bacterium | reverse complement strand
AAAGATTTCGAATATCCGCTAGGAGTTACAGATACACAAGATATAACAAAAAAAATAGAACAATACCTGCAAAATGAAGATCTATACATCGAAGATTCCAAAAGAACATATAGTTGGTATAAAAACACTTTTTCACCACTTGATGAGAAGCTTTTTATTGAATTATTTACAAAGGACAAGTCCTCATGAAAAAAATTAAAATATTTCTTGGAGCTTATGTAAACAGTACAAATGCGCAAAACATTAATTGTAAAGCCATAGCGAAAAATATAGATAAAAAGAGATTTCAACCTGGAGTGATGACACTATATTCAGGAAAAGAACTTAATATTGAAGAGATAAAAAAAATAAAAATTTTCAAAGCATTTTATCCTCATAAATTTTCGAAATATTATGTCTATCTAAGAGGTATTTTTTGGGCTGATGTGGTTTACCTCCCAAAGGGTGAAATTCCCGAATGGATTCAATTAATACTTGTGTTTATTAAAAGAAAAAGCTTCATCACTGTGGAAAGTATTTTCGATGAAAAAGCGATAAACAATATTCAAAATCAGTATGGAAGCTTGGAAAATCTAACTCGATATTACTCTTCATTCGATAAAATCTTTTCTATTACAAAATATTTAAAAAAATATAATGAAGAGAATATTGGGTTAAGAAGCGAAGATCAGATTTTGTATCTCGGTGCAGATATAGGTACTTTTCTAAATATGGAAAAAACCATTGATGGTCTATCAAATATAGTTCTTATCGGAAACGACTTAGTCAGAAAAGGGGTGAATGACTACTTTGAACTTGCAAAATCCTTTCCAAATATAACTTTTCACATAGTAGGAACCGGAAATGGAAAGATAGATGTTTTATCGGAAGTTGAAAGAAGAGAAATATCGAACATAAAATATCATGGCGGCTTGACTCACGACAAACTTATAGAGCTTTTGAACGATATCGACCTGCATATCCTTCCTTCTCGCTCCGAAGGGTTTCCAAAAGTCACTTTAGAGACGGCTGCGGCGGGGGTGCCCTCACTTGTTTACGACGACTATGGAGCCGACGAGTGGATAACCCACGGCAAAGACGGCTATGTCGTTCATACGATAGAAGAGATGAAAGAGACTATAAAACATCTAAAAGAGAGCCCCAAAGAGCTTCAAGAAGTTTCCCAAAACGCTATAGAGATGGCAAAAAGGTTCGACTGGAGAGTTGTAATAAAAGAGTGGGAGAGAGTTATTGAAGAGCTTTATAATGAAAAAAAGATATAATCTGTTTCAAAAAAGAGGATCTAAGGTATGATAGAGGCCCATCGTTTGACCCACCTAAAACAGCTAGAGGCTGAAAGTATATATATACTGCGAGAAGTTGCGGCGAGCTTTACCAACCCCGTGATGATGTACTCCATAGGTAAAGACAGCTCGGTAATGCTTCATCTGGCTATGAAAGCTTTTCATCCTGCAAAGCCGCCCTTTCCTCTTTTGCATGTAGACACGCTTTGGAAGTTCAAAGAGATGATAGAGTTTCGTGACCGAAGAGTCAAAGAGTTGGGAGTAGATTTGATAGTCCACTCAAATCACGATGGGATCGAGATGAATATAAACCCTTTCATTCACGGCTCAAAAGTGCACACCGACATTATGAAGACCCAGGCTCTCAAACAGGCTCTTAACGAAGGTGGATACGATGCGGTAATAGGCGGCGCAAGAAGAGACGAAGAAAAAAGCCGCGCAAAAGAGCGAATCTTCTCTTTTCGCGATAAAAGCCACAGATGGGACCCTAAAAACCAGCGCCCCGAACTCTGGAGCCTCTACAACACGAAGATACATAAAGGCGAAAGCGTAAGAGTCTTTCCTCTCTCCAACTGGACGGAGCTTGACATTTGGCAATACATCTATCTCGAGCAGATCCCCATAGTGCCCCTCTACTTTGCAAAAGAGCGCCCCGTAGTAGAGTATGAAGGGGCAAAGATCATGGTAGACGACGACCGTATGCCAAAAGAGCTTAGAGAGAAAGCGAAGATGGAGAAAGTTCGCTTCAGAACTCTTGGATGCTACCCCTTAAGCGGCGCCATAGAGTCAAACGCTTCGACATTGACGGAAATTATTCAGGAGATGCTGCTTAGCAGAAACAGTGAAAGAGAGGGTCGACTCATAGACAAAGATCAGGAGGGCTCGATGGAGAAGAAGAAGATGGAGGGGTATTTTTAGACAATAGTCGATAGTCGATAGTCGATAGTCGATAGACACATAGTTGGTAGTGGGAGTGTTTATGAAGTGTAAGAGTTTGGATATTTGGAAAAGGTCTAGTAGAACTTGCAGTGATATTTTCGTCTATTTTAAAGAGTGTAAAGAGTATGGTTTTAAAGATCAATTGACTCGTAGCGCTTTATCCGTACCGAGTAATATCGCTGAAGGTGTAGAAAAGATATCGGACAAAGACACTATTCGTTTTTTGGATATTGCGAGAGGTTCGATTGCTGAAGCACAAACACAAATTTACATAGGAATGAGAGTAGGATATATAGATAGCGCTACCGGCAACGAATGGATAAATGAGTATGATGAGATATCTAAAATGGTCACTTCGTTTATAAAAAGTATAAGGCAAGAGCAATGAATGAAAAAACTAACGATTATCGTCTATCGTCTATAGACTCTTTAGAGAGTTACTTGAAAGAGCATGAACACAAAGACATGCTCCGTTTCATAACGTGCGGCAGCGTGGATGACGGCAAGTCGACACTTATAGGAAGACTTCTCTATGACAGCAAACTGATATTCGAAGACCAGCTTGCCGCGGTGAAGAGCGAAACGAAAAAGTATGGAACAGTCGGCAGCGACGAGATCGACTTCGCTCTACTCATAGACGGTCTTCAGAGCGAAAGAGAGCAAGGCATTACGATAGATGTGGCCTACCGCTTCTTCTCTACCGACAAACGTAAGTACATCATAGCCGACACTCCGGGTCACGAACAGTACACCAGAAATATGGTAACGGGTGCCAGTACGGCGGATCTGGCCGTCATTCTCATAGATGCGCGAAAAGGTGTACTGACCCAGACGAGACGCCACTCCTTTTTGGTAAGTCTTCTTGGCATCAGAAACATAGTTGTAGCCATAAATAAAATGGATCTTGTAGAGTACTCAAAAGAGCGCTTCGAGGAGATCGTAGCGGAGTATAGAGCTATGTACGAACAGCTGAAGTTCTCGCTTCCTTATAAAAAGTTCGAACAAAATATCGACTTCATCCCCATGTCGGCCCTAAAAGGAGACAATGTAGTAGATAGAAGTTCGAATATGCCTTGGTACGAGGGCAAACCTCTGCTTGAGTACCTGGATAGCGTCGAGATTAAAAGAAGCGAGTTTGAAGCTTTCAGATATCCGGTGCAGTACGTAAACAGACCAAACCTCGACTTTCGCGGTTTCTGCGGGACTATCGCTTCGGGCGCTATCAGTAAAGATGAAGAGATTGTGGTCTTTCCTTCCAAAAAAACATCCAGCGTAAAAGAGATAGTGGCGCCTATAAACCCTGAAACCGAAAAGCCTAAAAACTCTCCATCGACTCTTGAGAGTGCGTTCGCACCGATGGCCGTCACCCTGACTCTCAAAGAT
>JALSPH010000083.1 GCA_026986055.1 Campylobacterales bacterium | reverse complement strand
TATTGGTTAGTATTTGATTTACTATTGAGATAATCGCAAGCCCCTCTTGGATATAATTTCATTATCTAAAAAATGGGGCATGCGGTGCAGATAGAGGCTGTAAACGAACTTCTTAACGACAAGAAACGCCTACTGACGGATATTTACTTCGAACTTCAAAGGATCTTCGAGGATAAGTACGGACCAGATACCGTCGTTTTGATGGAGGTCGGAACTTTTTTCGAAGTCTATGAAGTCAACAACGACGAGATGAAAGTCGGCAAGGCTAAAGAGATTGCCGAGCTTCTCAATATCCAGCTTACCAGAAAAAACAAGACGATACTTGAAAACTCCGTAGCCAATCCTCTTATGGCAGGTGTCCCTACCGTCTCCATCGATCGCTACCTTTCACGTCTGGTTCAGAGCAAAAAATACACTATCGTGATGGTGCGACAAAAGGGCACTCCCCCTAAAGTAAAGCGCTACATAGGAAACATCCTCTCTCCCGGAACCAACTTTGACTACCTTCTTGAGCCTTCGGAGAACTATATAGTATCTCTTATCGTCGATATAAACCGAGGAATCTACTCGTGCGGATACAGCGCCATAGACGTAAGTACCGGAAAGACTTTTCTAAACGAAGTGCACGGAACCAGGGAGGATAAAACCTATGCGCTTGACGAGATATTCAACCAGCTTCAAAGTTACGAAACATCCGAACTTCTTCTGACTCTGAACGACGACTCCATCGACCCTGAGTGGATTGTGCGCTACCTTGAGATAGAGGGTCACATAAGCTATACCATAGGCAAAACCAGACACAAGATCGCCTATCAGAACGAACTTTTTGCGAATGTCTACGATATCCGCTCCTTTTTAAGCCCCATAGAGTATCTCGACCTTGAACGATACCCTTACGCTTCGGAGTCCCTATCTCTGCTTATAGACTTCATCATAGAGCATGACGCAGCCTTGATAGAGAAGATGAACAGACCCGTTTTCCTCGGTGGTAGGCGCTATGTCTATCTTGGCAACAACGCTCTCGAGCAGCTCAATATAATAAGCCGCGATCCGGACGAGATGACGCTTTTGAAGCTGATAGACCTAACCTCCACCGCCATCGGGAAGCGACTTTTCAAAGAGAGGCTATTGAACCCGATATGCGACGAGAAGGAGTTGAGAAGCCGCTACGACCTGGCTGAAAAGGTGATGGAGCATACGCAGAACTTCTCCAACTCTTTGAAAGAGGTGTATGACCTTGAGAGGATCTTAAGAAGAATCAAACTGGCAAAGCTCCACCCCTTCGAAATAGTCTATCTATACGATTCGTTGAAAGCGCTCGAACAGATGGTCTGGGAGGCAAAGGGTGTCGGTGTGGAGGTAGAGGATGATTTGAGAGTCCAGGTAGAGGGGTTCGCTCAGGAGCTTGAGCGTACTTTCGTTATGTCGGAGTGTGCGAAATATAGAAGAGACCAGATAGAGAGCAATATCTTTCAACCGGGAATAAACCTCTTCGTAGATCAGGTCGGCGAAGAGAATGAAAAGCTTTTTGAAAAGCTTGAAGAGGTTAGAAAGCATATAGAGAACTTTTTCGATCGCGGTGAAAGAAAAGATGCGGAGTTCGTGACGATAGGGTGGCTTGAGAGTGAGGGCTACTACCTGAGTGTTACGCGCACCAGGTTTGGAATGATAGAGAAAGAGCTTATGGAGAGTTTTCTGCTGCTTGAGGGCGAACACTACTTTTTGAAAGATTTCAACTACAAAAGACTCAAAAACAGTGTCAAGATCACCTCCGAGCTTATAGACGATATTTCAAGGGCGGTCATGGCGAACCAGGCTCGAATAGTCGCTCTGACAAAGCAGAGTTACGTAGAGTCTTTGGAACTTCTCGAGAAGCGTTACGCGCAGCTTTTGGAGCGGATCATATCGTTCGTAGGGCGCTTCGATGTCGCCATAGCTACGGCAAGAGCGGCCAAAGAGTTCAACTATGTAAGGCCGGAAATTTTGAACAAAAAGGGCGAGGAGCAGACTCTGGAGTTCATCGCTCTGCGCCACCCTCTTATAGAGTCGAGAGAAGAGAACGGCATCTACATACCGAACGATCTTCTTTTGGGAGATTTTCCCCAGAATATTGAGCATGACCATGTGACGCTGCAAGCAAGTGACGCAAGGCCCGTAAAAGGGGTGCTGCTTTACGGCATAAACTCAAGCGGCAAGAGCTCTTTGATGAAGAGCGTGGGAATGGCTGTCATTATGGCGCAAGCAGGTTTTTTCGTGCCTGCCGCTTCGATGAGGTTCCATCTTTTTGACAAACTCTTTACAAGAATAGTTAGCAAAGACAACCTCTATAAAGGTTTGAGCACTTTCGCCATAGAGATGATGGAGCTAAAAAACATCTTCAACCGTGCCGATAGGGGCTCGTTGGTTTTGGGAGACGAGATAAGCCACGGAACGGAGACCGAATCGGCTCTGGCAATCGTGGCAAGTGCCATAAAGAGGCTCTATGAGATGCAGACCCTTTTCATCGTCGCTACACATCTGCACAAACTTACGGAGCTAAAAACCGTGACCGAGCTTGAGGGTGTCATCTTTTTGCATCTGGGGGTAGAGTATGACGAAAAGAGCGATTCGTTAATCTACAATCGAAAGTTGATGCCGGGTTCCGGAAGCACTCTCTATGGCCTCGAGTTCGCAAAATCGATACATATGGATAGAAGCTTTTTGGAGACTGCATATGCCATAAGGGAGTCTTTGGGCAAAGAGGAGGGGGCTTTAAAGAGGCTGAAAAAACAGAAAAGAAGCCGCTACAACAAAGACCTATACCTAAGCAGCTGCGCACTCTGCGGAGCTGCCGTGGAAGAGGTGCATCACATCGCTCCCCAATCTAAGTCCGATGAGAGCGGTCGCATAGGCCACTTCCACCAAAATCACCGCTACAATCTCATTCCGCTATGCAAACGACACCATAAGCTTGTGCACGAGGGGAAAATTGTGATTCAAGGGTTTGTAATGACAGATGAAGGGTTACAGCTTCGGTATATAGAAAATGGTGTATAATCGGCATATACAAGCCATAAACGGCAAAATGTAAACCAAGGAGCGAGAATGAGTCTACCCTCTATAGATATACCTATAAAACTGCCCTTCGAAGTCCCTCTGCTGGTGCATCCGATCTTTGTCCATTTCGTTGTAGCAATTCCTATAATAGTACTTCTGATAGAGCTTATAAACTTGAAAGCGAAAAAGCCGGCCGTAAGCGTGACTTCGCTTTTTTTGCTGACTCTTGCCATTATAGTCTATGTAGGAGCCTTTTTTACGGGTAAAGCGGACGGCTCACACGCCTTCTCCCTCCTTACTCCGGAAGCGAAAGAGGAGCTTAAGTTTCACAAACTTCTTGGAACCTATCTTGTGTACGGTACTTTGGTGCTTTTTCTGCTCAAAGCCGGAGCGATGGCTATACGAAGGGCATGGGCAAGAAACATATTTCTGACCTTCCTTGTTATTTTTATAGCCGTTCTTCTAAAGCAGGGAAAAGATGGCGGAGAGCTTGTTTACGAGTACGGCGTGAACGTCAAGCCGGTTATGAGCCTACAGGATCGTCTTGACGATATGGAGTTCGATATGGAAGATCTGAAAGAGGAGCTTCAAAATGCCAAAGCCG
>JALSPH010000082.1 GCA_026986055.1 Campylobacterales bacterium | reverse complement strand
AGCATCTTCACCATCTTGTCGCTGAAATCTTCAGGTGCGCCCAAAATGTCAAGAAGCCCGTTCAGATCTACCTCGACCTCTTTGGTAACCTTCTTCGGAACCATTTTGGTAACCTCTTCGGTCACCTCTTTCTCCTCACCGGTCTCCTCATCTTTGACCGTTTTGGTCACGGTTTCGGTAACTTTCTCCTTTACGGTCTCCTCTACCGTCTTGATACCTTTGGAGTGGAAACTCTCGAGATACTCCACAACCTCTTTGGGCATCGACTCTTTGTCGCCGAACAGATCGAGCACCAAATAGAGCGCCGCCTCTTCAAGGCCCGGCTTGTGGTTTATGCAGATAAGGTTTTTACCGAAACTCTCGACTACCGGATCTTTGACCGGGTGGAAGTAAAGGCCGGCACCCTTGTTCATCTTTATGGCGTTGTTGAATGCAAAGCGGGCTCTCGGGTTGTCGCTTTTAAGCTGTGAACCGACGCTTATTACGAAATCGCTCTCATGAACCTTTTGCAGATCGCCGCTATACAAGCTCTTTCCGCTCGCTTTGGAGAATGTATCCATAAACTTTCTATAGCGGTTCGCATCTTCGTTGACGAGTCTGTACCCCCTCTTCTCTTTCAACTTCTGAAGAATCAGGGCCTCTTCGTTCGTTATAGCGGAGGAGAAGCGGATCGTATCGGCTCTATCGAAAGCTTCGACGGCTCTCTTGAAAGCCTCTTCGTCTTTACCGTCGACTCTGTTTTCAAAGTCGTACCCGAAGCGTCCCGCTCCGCACAACGAGACGTAGTTCCACTCGTTTTTGACTCTATATATTTTCGGTTCGGGATTGTCGATGCTGGTATGTTTGACGTCGTAGTAGATATGGCAGCCGGCACTACAGTGTGCGCAAGCGGCCGGAATGGAGTTGAGCTCCCAGGCATTTGTCGTATAGACAAAATCGGTACTTACAAGCGCGCCTACCGGACATACGGCTATACACTCTCCGCAGTTGGTACACTCGAGAGTATCTCCAGTCGTAGTGCCTATCAGAGATTTGTTGAGCTTGTTCCACATAGCGTATGCATCTTTTGGCATACTGTTCTTGAGCTCTTTGTCAAGAGGCTCTCCACCTCTTGGAACAGTCTTTAAAACCGCATCTCCGATCATATCTTTACATACCGTAACGCACCTTTCGCAGACTATGCAAAGGCCCGGGTCGTAATGCATAAGACCCCAATCCTTCGCCTCCCTTTTAACATCAGGTATGGAGTAGTGCTGCTCGTCCACACCGAGTTCGAGCGTATAGTTCTGAAGCTCGCACTCGCCCGACTGGTCGCATACACCGCACTGCAGAGGGTGGTTTACGTCGTAAACCTCCATTATCGCCCTGCGCTCTTCTGCGATGTTGTCGGTCAGAGTCGTTATCTCCATCCCATCTTTAGCCTTGGCGTTACAGGCATAGACCTGTTTTCCGTCAGCTTCTACCAGACATATACGGCAGGCCAGCGTGGGACTGCATCTGGTCAGGTAGCAGATGGCGGGAATGAAGATGTCGTTTGCGCGTGCAACGTTGAGAATATACTCTCCCTCTTTTGTCCTGCACTCTTTTCCGTCAATTTTTATAGTAATTTCACTCATTTGTCTGTCCCACTACTTCGATTTTGCTTTGGCTGAAACGGTATAGCGAAGATAGCAAATCTTCACTTAATCCCAAGTCATAGGTAGGGTTGAGGGCGATCGTACCTTTAAGATCAGGGTCGATAGTAAACACTCTCTCCATCTCAACCCCACCTACTCTTATCTTAAGCTGCATCCCCTCTTTCAGTTTTGCAGCTATCGCGAACTGACTCGAGCCGAAAAGCGTCGGCCTCTCTTTGCCAAGTTGTGAAGTTTTGGCAGTCAGAGGCCCAAACTGCAAAACGGGGTCGCATCTGTAAAGAACCGGTCCGTTAAACTCCGGCAACTCCTCCACCTCATCGAGAGTAGAATCCACTGAGTGCTTGAGCCTTTTGAGCTCATACCCGCGAACCTCCCCCTCTCTGTTGCTGAAGTAGTAGGGAATGTCGTCGAAATCGACATGTTTAAAGCCCTTCTCTTCCGGAAGTTTCGATGTAAAATCTATCGTATATCTGCCATGAAGACCGATAGCGTTTGCGATATCCAAAAGCGTGTACCCTCCATACGGCAGAGCAGCGTTGGTCGGCACCACTCTTTTGTCGAGAGTCGTGAAAGTACCCTCCTGCTGGTTAAGGGCAGGCATATCCAAATCTCCGCCGCCTATGGAGCTCAGCACACAATCTCCCGGTGCGTTGTAGCCTATCGTCTCGCCCTCCGCCTCTTCATCGAGGTCGCATATGAGGCTCACTCCCAAACTGTTGGTTTTGGGCGCTACGGGTAGCACATTTAGATTGCCGAAACGCTCAAAGAGGGCCGCAAGCTTCGCAATGTTGGCCGATCTTGGATGGTTTATGCAATCTTCGCCGATAACCAGAGAGATACGCTTACACCTTTTAAGAGAGTTTTTGATCTCTTCAAGCTCCTCTTCGCCCACATTGCTCTCGGCGCTCAAGTATCCCTCATCGAGCTCTTCAAGGAAACTCTCTATCTTCTTGATGTCGACCTTATCTTTGAGCATCGCTCTTGCGAGCATTGCAAGAACCCCCTCTTCGGTCCCCACTTCATACTTAACGAACTGGGTTACGACATTTTTCATCTGAAGGTCTTCCATCGGATGCATATATACGACTCTTGCGTTATGCCTCTTGGAGGCCATCGTTACGTGATATCTGACGGCCGGATTGTCGGTAAGAATTCTGCTTCCCACGACTATGACGCCGTCTGAGTCCGCGAGAGACTCAAGGGAGCCGTTGTAGAGCGTCTTGCCCGTCATAGAGGCGTAATTTTCAAGAAATTTCGAAAAGTTCAAAGCCTCTTCGTTTACAAGCTTGTAACCGAAACGCTCTTTGAGGCTCTGCAAAATGAGAGCCTCTTCGTTCGTTATCCTGCTTGTAAAGCGTATCGTTTTTGCATTTTTGAAAGCCTCCACGACCCGCTTGAATGCCTCTTCGTCTCTATTTTCGACTCTGTTTTCAAAATCGTAGCCGAAGCGCCCCGCACCGCAGAGAGTGTTGAACTCGAACTCGTTCGTAACTCGGAAGATTTTCGGTTCCGAACCGCCGTCAAGCGCCCCCGTATGGCGTCTTTCGTAGTATAGAGCGCATCCTGCGCTGCAGTGGGCGCACGACGCGGGAACCCTCTCGAGCTCCCATGCATTCGCTTTATACTGAAAATCGGTGCTTATCATAGCTCCTACGGGACATACCGCTATGCACTCTCCGCAGTTCGTACACTCGAGCTCTTCGCTACCTTTTGGCTGGATTTTGGAGCCGTAACCTCCGAAGTGGATCTCTATGGCATCGTCCCCTATCACTTCGTTGCAGACATGAACGCACTTTTCGCAAAGTATGCAAAGTGACTCGTCGTAACCTATAAACTCCCATTTTCTGAGATCTCTTTTATGCTCTTTTGCCGAAAACTCCTGAGCGTCGACGCCGAACTCGAGCGTCTTGTTCTGGAGGTCGCACGCCCCGCTCTTGTCGCAGACTCCGCACTCCAACGGGTGGTTGACATCGTATAGCTTCATAATGTTTTGGCGATGCCCGAAGAGCTCCTTGGAGTCGGTTCTAACCTCCATACCTTCAACGACGGGCGCCTGACAACTCAAAATGAAGCCGTCGACCCCCTCTACCTCTACGACACAGAGTCTGCAGGAGGCTATCGGTTTTACCTTCGTAAGGTAGCACATTGTGGGGATGTAGTGTCCGTTTCTTCTGGCGGCCTGAAGAATCGTCTCACCCTTTTTCGCCTCTATTTTGTGCCCGTCAATAGTGATATTTATCATACCGCCCCCTCACACTGCCGTCATCGCTATGTAGTAGCAGCGCATACAACGCTCCGCTTCGGCTATAGCCTCCTCCTGGGTAAAGCCCAGGTTGACCTCTCTGTTGTTGTCACGCCTCTCTTCGACGGATAGCTTCTCGCTCACCTGTCTCGGAAGGCCCGGAAGCCAGCCTCTCACCTTTTCGCTCTTGTCGTATACGCGAAGTTTTCTCAGGTGGTCCTCCATGATCTCTTCGTCGGTAAGAGTTATCTCTCCGGTCCTTACATATCTTGAGATCACCGATGCGGCTCTTTTGGCTTGCCCGACTGCATTAACGATCGTCATCGGCCCATACTCGCAGTCGCCTGCCGCAAAGAGCCCTTTTCTACTTGTCATATAGTCTCGACCGTTGGTTTTGAGAGTGTTCCAGCTTGTCAGCTCCAGCTCCCACTCTTCCGGTAGCAGGGACAAGTCGGCAGCCTGGCTAACGGCGGGGATAAGATAGTCGCACTCTATAAAGAAGTCTGCCCCCTCAATCTTTACAAGCTGAGGCCTTCCGCCGTCAGGGTCCGGAACGAGCTCAAATCTGTTGACTTTTAGTTTGCTCAACCTTCCGTTCTCATCCTCGATTATCTCTTCCACTGCCGAGTGAAATATGAACTCGACACCCTCTTCGACCGCTTCATGATACTCTTCGTATGTCGTGTTGCGGATGATCGTCTTCTCATCCCGCCTGTAAAGCATTATCACCTTTTCGGCATTGGCACGGATCGAGCATCTTACGACATCCATGGAGGTGAAACCGCCGCCGACGCAGACAACGGTTTTGCCGGTGAGATCTACCGGAGAGCCGATTCTATACTTCTCCCAGAGGTTGACCTGGTCCAAAAAGCTGATGGCTCCCCAGTAACCCGGCATATCTTCACGCTCGTTCTTGGCACGTACCTTCTTGGAGAGTCTGGTTCCGAAAGCGAGCAGCGTAGCGTCGTACTCCTTGTCGAAACGTCTTAACATATCGGCATCGACTTTCGTATTCATTATGAAGTTTGTTCCGACACTCTTTGCAAGCTCTATATCTTTGTTATATTTGTCGATAGGCATTCGATACTCGGGAACTCCGACCGCGACTTCGCCGCCCAGTACCGGGAGCTCTTCATATACGTCGCACTGAATTCCCTCAAGCCCAAGGTAGTAAGCGGCCGTCAGTCCGGCCGGTCCCGCTCCGACGATAGCGACCTTTTTGTCTATCTTCTCTTTTGCCGGCTGATACGGATGGAGCCACTCTAACCGATGATCGGTCTCGTAGTCGGCACCCAATCTTTTGAGCTCCATGATGGAGATAGGCTCGTCGAGGTTGGCGCGCCTGCACTCATCTTCGCAAGGGTGCGGGCAGACCCGCCCGCAAGTATGCGCAAGCGGCATAGTCTGCCTCGTAGCTCTCAATGAGTCGTCGTACCGCAGGTCTCTTACACCCTCTATATAAGCCGGTATATCGACGTGCGTAGGGCAAGCATCCATACAGGGGGCCGTAACTTTGGCGATATAGTCAATATTTTCTAGATGGTAATCTTTGCTCGGCCTCTTCTCCTCGATAAGCTCCATGAAGCTCTCTTCGTAATGCTCCATCATATCGAGAAGCGGTTTCGGTACCGTCCTGCCGATTTCACACTTGGAGGTCTCCATCATAGTGCGCGAAACCTCTTTTAGATGCTCGAGGTCGCTCACTTCACCCTCGCCCCTTGCTATCTTGTCCATAAGGTCGTAAAGTATTCGCCCGCCCCATCGGCCGGGAGCGCACCTTCCGCACGCTTCCGAATACTTCTGGTAAGTAGCGGCATACTCGGTCCCGAGCCTTACGACATCGACCTCTTCGTCGAATATGGCAAAACCGTCCCACCCTATGAAAGCTTTGGCGTTTCTGTCGGCCTCATACTGCTCAGGCAGCTTGTACTGCGACTCGACCCACTCCGACTCCGGCTTTCCGCGGTTGTCTATCGACTCGCCTCGCCATGTAGAGAAGACTACTCGAGCCACTACTTTTTCCTTCTCACCACGATAGTCCAGTCGACTTCGTTGAACTTCAGGGAGTTGAGCAGTTCATGGCCCGCCTCTTTGACAAGGTCGGCACTCTTCTGTATCGGGGAAAAGTCGCCTATCTCAAAAAGGAAAATAGCCACTTCCCCGACTTTTGTCTGAGTTTCGAGAAGCTCCATCATCCTGTCGTAGAAGTTATCGTGCAAATGGCGTAGATCGTAACGTACCATACTCTCCCCCTTACCTGTCTATTTCGCCGAAGACGATGTTCGTGCTTCCGATTATCGTTACGATATCGGCTATATATGTTCCCGGCAAAAGATCCTGCAAGATACCGCAGTGCCAGAAGCTCGGAGCTCGCATTTTGAGTCTATACGGGTAAGGCTCACCCTGGGAGTTTATATAGAATCCTAGCTCCCCTTTGGGACTTTCGGTTGGAACATAGACCTCTCCTACCGGCGGGCGCATACCTTGAGTCACGAGTACGAAATGCTGCATCAAAGAGTAGTTTTGAGTCATTATATCCTCTTTGGGTGCCGATATGTACTGAGGTGCGTGCGCCATAAGCTCCGGCGGAGTATCGTCGTACATAGCTATGAGCTGCTGGATGATTCTTGCGGATTGTCTCATCTCCTCCATATAGAGTTTGTATCGGCCGTAACTGTCGCATGCATCGGTTACTGGGATATCGAACTCGAGCTCTTCGTAAAGCTCGTATGGTTCCTCTTTCCTTATGTCGTACTCTATGCCGCTTCCGCGAAGCATTATACCCGTACATCCCCAGCTTTTCGCCATCTCCGGAGGAACGACTCCGACACCCTCAAGACGCATTCTCCATATCCTGTTTTCGGTAAGGAGATCTTCGTAATCTTTTATGTTTTTAGGCAGATCGTTAACGAACTTGGCCATAGCACCAAGCCACCCCTCCGGCAGATCGAGCGGAACACCGCCTATACGAACGGCCGAATGTGTAAGGCGGGCGCCGCAGTAATCCTCCATAAGATCCATAGCGAACTCTCTCTCGCGGAAGCAGTAGAGGAATACGCTCATAGCGCCGACATCGAGCGCATGGGTAGCGAGCCAAAAGAGGTGAGAGATGATCCTGTTAAGTTCGAGCAGCATCGTACGGATAACCTGCGCACGGCGAGGTACCTCAAGACCTATGAGTCTCTCGACGGCAAGAGCGAAACCGTAGTTGTTCGAAGTTGCCGCAATATAGTCCATCCTATCGGTAGTCGGAAGGAACTCGTTATATATCATATTCTCCGCCATCTTCTCCATACCGCGGTGAAGATATCCGATGTCGGGAACGGCACGAACGACCTGCTCGCCGTCCAGCTCCAGGATGAGCCTCAACTGTCCGTGCGCGGACGGGTGCTGCGGTCCGAAGTTTATAACCATATGGTTATCTTCTCTCTCGAACTCCAGGTTTTCGAAAAAGGGTCTAAGTTTGTTGGTCTGTTGCATCCGCTCCCCCTACTTTCTTCTGTCTAAAACTTTTGATCTGTCCGCAGAGAACTTCTCTATCATGAATACACCCTCATCCTCTTGATACTGTATAGGAGTCTCTTTCTCTTCCACCTCTTCGATCGGAGCACCTCTTGGAACTTCATGACCAAGCCGCGCGAACCTTTCGGTATCGTATCTGTCGACTCGAGCGGGATCTCTGTTCTCCGGCCCTATGATGTCACGAGCCTCCTTGCCGAATATCTTGTCCACTTCGTACCACTGAGCGAACTCGTCACCCTCCAGCGGGTATGTCTTGCGAAGCGGGTGCCCTTCCCAGTCATCCGGCATGATAAGGCGTTTTAGATATGGGTGGTTGTTGACTTTGACTCCCATAAGGTCCCACATCTCTCTCTCCGCCCAATCAGCACTTCTGTAGAGCGGGTTGACACTCTCGATAGCCCTGTTCTGCTCTACGAAACATTTGACTCTTATGCGCTTTGCGGTATTCAGATTCAAAATCTGGTAGAATACTTCAAAGCCTCCGCGCTCAGCCAGGAAGTCGACCGCACTAAGCTCGGAGAGCATCTCGTACCATCTCTCCTCTTTAAGCACGCGAAGCACTTTGAGGTTATCTTCCGGGTTTATGTGAATTACAAGCTGGCCTCTTTGAATGTAGGCTTTCAAAACTTCATGTTTCGCTTTTACCGCTTCAAGATCTTCCGCATACAGGCCTTCTGAAGGCACTGGTTCTTCAGGAACTCTGGGTGCTACCCAGAAGCGGTCCGTGTAGTATGCTTTCGCTTGAACGTTATCTTTGGGGGTATATGGTCTCATCATACCAACCTTTTGGGTTTTTGTGATTTGTTTGCGGATTCACGTCTTATCTTCTGCTGCAGAAGCATGACGGCATACTGTAACGTCTCCGGCCTCGGAGCGCATCCGGGAAGGTAGAGATCTACCGGAATTACGCGGTCGCAACCCTGTACGGTGGCGTATGTGTTGAACATGCCGCCCGTGTTGGCGCAGCTTCCCATAGATATGACCCATTTCGGTTCCGTCATCTGGTCGTAAAGACGGCGAATGAACTCGGCGTGCTTTTTGGTGAGCGTACCGGCGACTATCATGACGTCGGCCTGCCTTGGGGAGGCGCGAAATATCGTTCCGAAACGGTCGAAGTCGTAACGACTCGCACCCGAAGCCATCATCTCGATAGCGCAACAAGCCAGGCCGTATGTAAGCGCCCAGACGGAGTTGCTTCTTCCCCAGTTGACTATTTTGTCCACGGTAGTCAGCGCTACCGGCAAACCTCCGCTTTGAGTATAATTTACTTGATGCTGTGCCATTCAAGCGCTCCTTTCTTCCAAGCATATACAAATCCGATTGCAAGCAGTAGTATAAAGAGTATCATTTCGGCAAACCCGAACCATCCGAGAACTTTGAAATCGATCGCCCACGGGAACATGAAGATGATCTCCACGTCAAAAAGTATGAAAAGCAGAGCGAAAAGATAGAACTGCGCAGAGATGGTGTTGGGCTGTTTTGTAACCTCCGGCCCGCACTCGTAAATCGTGAGCTTGAGCTTTTCGGTGTCGAGCCTCGCCATTTTCCTGCTCGCCCATCTTGAAGCGAAAACTGTCGCACCGAAAGCGACAAAAGTGATCACCAACAGCAAAAAGGCACCGAAATATGGATGATCCACGGCCATATGTGTCATCAAAACCCCTTTTATTAAAGCCGGTTAAGGCTTCGTTTAGTCTCTATAAACCAATGTTAGGGTAGTTTATCAAATAAACTTTAAAGAAAAATTGTATCGTAAGAAGAAATATTGAGAGTGGAAGATATGTTTCGCAAAGAAACAGTCACAAATTTGCCACGATACCTTTTAACACAGTTTATAATCTATTTTGACAAATAACCGATGTACCGCTCTTCTATATTTCGGAAAAATCGTGTAGATAAGAAGCAGTAAATCGAGCGCTATCAAGCGCTCACTCTTTTTCCGTAAATCCAGGAGAAGAGTATCGGTATGAAGACCAGAGTCAAAAAGGTTCCGACCATAAGGCCGCCGATGGCAACCGCTCCAAGAGGTGCCAGCCTCTCAAGCCCTACCGCCCAGCCGAGCGCCACCGGAAGCATTCCGGCAGTCGTAGCGAAAGCGGTCATCAATACGGGTCTGGTTCTAATCTTGATACTCTCGAGCATCGCCTCTTTCGCATCCAATCCTCTCTTCATCCCAAGAAGAGCGAACTCTATAAGCAAAATCGCATTGTTCACTATGATTCCGCTTAGGAGTATGAAACCCATCATCGCAGGCATCGACGTATGGTAATCCATCAAAAGCAAAATCCAGCTTGCGCCTATAAGCGTCAGAGGAATCGAAAAGATGATAAGAAGCGGGGCTCTAACGGAACCAAAAAGAGGAACGAGAGTAAAGAAGATAAGCCCTATTCCGAAAGCTACAGCCTTTATCATCCGTTTTGCGGAGTCTTCAAACTGAGCTATGTCGCCCGTTTGGGTCATCTCGACGCCTACCGGCAGCTCGACACCTTCGTAAGCCTCTTCAAAATTCGCCATTATATGAGAAATTGCCGCTTTTTCCCTAAATCCATATATATCTATCGTATACTCAAGCCCCTCTCTCGTAATCTGGCTCGGCTCCAAAACGACATCCACATCTGCAAAAGTGGAGAGCGGCACTTTTCCCTTCTGAGTATCTATGAGGAAGTTTTTCAAATTCTCTTTGAAACTCTCTCTTTCGCCCCCTCGCACTCTTATGAGAATATCGTTACCGTTTTCTACAGGCTTCAAAGCCGACGGGGCCCCTTTCAGGTAGATTCCAAGCTGCGCAGAGATGTCGCCTGCATTTATGCCGTATCTTGAAGCCATCGCCTCGTCTATTTTTAAAGAGTAGACCTTTTTGTCAAGGTCCCATGTTTTAGCCACATTCACCAAGCCGCCGGTATCCATAAGCACTTTATACATCTGCTCCGAAGCCGTTTGGAGCTTTTCGAAACTATCTCCGCTCAACATAACGTCCACATTGCCTCTGATACTCGAAAGGGCGGTGGCACCATAGTCAAAGACGGTAAAGTACTTTATATTTGGAATTTTAGCTATCTTTTCTCTTATCTTAGCTTCTATATCCCAAATACTCTTCTCTCTTTCAAATCTGTTGACATAGGTAGCCGTAACCGCTACCGTGTCTATGCCTCCGCCGCTCCCTATGCTCAGCACCCCCGCTTCGCTACCGACGCTTGAAGAGACTCTCAAAATTTTTCCGCTCTCATATACCGCCTTGTTGACTCTTTCGACAACTTCAGCACTCCTTTCGATAGGAAGGTTTGGATCCATCGTTATGTTTATCTTTACTATCCCGGTATCCATAGGCGGCATAAGCTCCTGCCCCACTATAGGCATCACCCCTCTTGCACTGATACCGAAGAGCACCACCAAAACGGCAAAGTATAAAAACGCCACCCGTTTGCTCTCCATAGCGGCTTTTGCAAGGTTGGAAAAGAAGTCTCTCGCGCCGTTATTGAAAGCGTCGGTAATCTTTGAAAAAAGCTCTTCACCCTTTAAAACCCAAGGGCTCTTTATCGCAAGAAACTTAAGACTTAAAAGAGGAACCGTCGTGATGGAGATGATGTAAGAGGCCGCAAGGGCAATGAGAAGGGTCGAAACCAGCGGCTGGAATATGGTCTGTGGGTAGTCTCCGACAAACATGATGGGGAAAAGGGCCGCCATTGTCGTAACGGTGCCGGTAAGGTCTGCGAACATTATCTCTTTGGTTCCCTCTACCACCGCCTTATCTATAGGCTTTTTAAGCTCTCTGTAGTGTCTCTCGATATTCTCCATCACCACGACCGCATCATCGAGCAGAAGCCCAAGGGCCAGGATGATGGCAGTAAGCGTAACCACGCTGAACTCTATCCCGAAAAGGTACATCATAGCCACGGTTGAGGCGTAGACCAGAGGGATCGTAAAGAGTACGACAAGCACCTGCCTGAAAGATGCCAAAAAGAAAAAGGCGACGATTGTAGACATTATTATGGCATCTCTGAGCGACTCGAACATATTTGTTATACTCTGAACGATAGTATCTTTCTGGGTGTCGGTCACCTCGAACTCAAGCCCGGGATATGTCGCTTTTATCGCTTCCAACCTCTTTTCGACACTCTCGATGGTTTTGACGACATCAGCATCTATGGAGCGCTGAACGGCCAATGCTATGGAGGGTTTGCCGTTGCCGTAGTAAAGAGCGCTGTTGTCGTAATGGCCGTAATAGATTTTTGCCACATCTTCAAGCTTTATCGAGTCCGTGAGCGGAATATCTCTTATCTGGTCGATCCTATCTCTTTTACCCTTCGTTTTTAGAAGAAATCTCCCCCTTGGAATATCTATGAACCCTATCGCGTAGTCGCGATCGTTTTTGGCGAGCAGAGCGGAAATCTTACCTATGCCAAGGCCCAGCCTATCTACAGCCTCTTTGTCGACTTCGACCATGATCTCCTTTTTGAAACCGCCGAAAATATCGACATTTGAGACCCCTTCTGTTTTAAGCAACTCATTTTTTATCTCGTTTTCGCAAATCTCTCTTATATGGATCAAGGAGCTATTTTTGGAAGTTACGCCTATCGTGATCACCGGCGGAGTGGCTGCCGTAATTTTATGTATCTGAGGCTCTTTTATATCGGGCGGCAAAGATGAGCGAATCTTTGAGATGGCGTTGGCTACGTCGCTTGCTGCGCTCTCTACATCTTTTCCGTAGTGAAACTCCGCCCTTATGACGCTCACTTCGTCGATAGTGGAGGAGTAGACTCTTCTTATCTTATCGAGCGAATACAACTCCTTCTCTATCGGTACCGCAACATTTGAAGCTATATCTTTGGCGCTCGCCCCCGGCCAGATTATGACCGTAGCGACCTCCGGGCGGTTCGAGTCGGGAAAGAGTTTTCTATCTATGGAGTTGTAGCCGTAAACGCCGAAAAAGAGAAAGAGCCCCAAAAAAGAGAGGGTGTAGTAGGGGCGCTTTAAAAGCTTCTCTACCCAGCTACCCATCGTTTTCAACCCTTACGGCTTCCATAACGAAGAGCTTGGAGAGTTTGTCGCTACTGCCTACCGCAACCTCCTGTTTAGGCGCCGGTTCGACAACTGCAAAACGGGAGTTCGACGCTTTTACGGCGACCTCTTTGGGAACGAACGAGCCATCTATATGCTCAAATATATACCTCTTCTCTCCGCTCTCCAAAATCGCACCGATAGGTACGGCGACTCCGGCCGCGCTTTTAGTAACGACTTTTAGCGCCACATTCGACTCTTCCGGAAACTCAAGGGCTCCATCAAGCTCCACCCTTGCGACAGAGAGCCCTCTTTGGCTATCGGGAAGAGTTTTCGCTACCTCAAACTCCCTTCCGGCCGCATACACCTTCATACCCTCTTTTATCTCACCGCCTTCTAAGGCAAAAGTAAAGTCTATCCGCTTCTTGTTGCCGAATATCTTTACGACGGGCTTGCCGGGCATTGCGATATCTCCCTCTTTAGCGATTATCTTACCGACAACGCCGTCGATGGGAGATTTCACGAGAGTATATTTCAAAAGCTCCCGTTTTGAGTCCAAAAGGGCTCTTGCGGCTTCCACTTCGCTCTTCTTCGCCTCTATAGCGCTTTTGGTCGACTCATACTTTGCACCCTTCAACTCGAAAGCGACTTTGGAGAAGTCCAACTTCTCTTTAGGAAGCGCGCCCACTTTAAAAAGCGCAAGGTTCTTCTCATACACGCTCTTTGAATATTCGTAGTCGCTCTCTATAGATCTCAAGGTCACTTTCAAAGCCTCAAGCGAGTGCTTTGCGGCTTCATACTGCGACATTTGAGCCTTTATAGCGGCTCTTACCTCACCATCGTCAACCTGAAAAAGAGGCTCTCCTTTTTCAACCCTCTTACCCTCTTTTACGAAAATCTTTTCGATATAGCCGCTCACTTTCGTCGAAACCTGCGGATTCTCTTCGGAGTAGTAGCGCCCTATAAACTCTCTTAGCTCTTCTACACTCATACTCTTGGGCATCGCAGTCTCCACGGCGATCACATTTCCTACAGGGGTAGGAAGCGCCTCCACCTCACCCTTTTTCTTCTTCAAAAAGGTAACGCCTCCAAAAACCAGCAGCGCTACAACCACAAACCATACAATCTTTCTCATCTCTCACCTGCCGTTAAATATTTCAAATAGGCTCTTGCCGCCAAAAGGTCGTACCTCGCTTCCGCTAAAGAGCTTTCTGCTCTGCTAAGTTTCGCCTCCGCATAGAGCAGGTCATATATATCGGAAGCCCCTTTTTCATACTTCACCCTCTCCGCTTCGGTAATCTTTTTTAAAAACCGAAGCTGCCTCAGGGTCGAAGAGAGTTTCGCTTCGGCGGACACTATAGAATTTTTGGCATCCGCAATCTCGCTCTTTAGAAGCAGTTTGGTATTTTCGAGCTTCAACCTGGCAATCTGTTTGGCGATGAGAGCTTTTTGGTACTCCGCATCTCTCTTTCCGAAATCAAAAATCGAAAACGAGAAGTTGACCCCCACCTGCCAAAGCTCTTCACTCTCGCCGGCTCCGTAATTGCTTCCGTAATATGCGCTAAGAGCCGCTTTCGGAAAGTAGAGGGATTTTGC